>CABRFW010000014.1 GCA_902470265.1 uncultured Collinsella sp. | reverse complement strand
GCGGGCAAGGATGGCGGCGCCGTTGGTGGCGTCGGGCATCACGGTGCCGAGCTGCATTCCGGCAAGGCCCAAGCCACAGTAGATGATGGCCATGAGCACGCCGGCGATAACGCCGGAACGCGAAATCTCAAAGGCCACGCGCTTGTCATCGGTAACACCCAGCTCGTGGATGGTCTCGGCGATGATGATGCCGAAGGCGAGCGACGCGAGCAGGTCCATGGTCTGATAGCCGGTCAAAAAGCCCTGCACGGCAGCGCCTGCATCGTAGGGAGCCTGAGGCACGGCAGCGGGTCCCAGCGGCGAGATCACGGCAGCACCCACAACCAGCACGATGAGCGCAATGAGCGCAGGGCCCGTAATGCGGCCGAGCACGCGTGTTATGACACCCGGACGCAGCGTGAGCACAAACGCGACGACAAAGAAGCCAACGGCAAACACCAGACGAGCCGTGCCAAGCGAAACGCCCTCGGGCAGCAGCGGCACCAGCATCTCGAAGGCCGTGGAGCTCGTACGCGGAATGGCCAGGCACGGGCCGATGGCCAGATACACCGCCGCGACAAAGAACTCACCGAACTTGGGGTGCACGCGGCCGGCAAGCTCGCGCGCCGTTCCGGCAAGCGCCACGGCGATAAAGCCCATGACGGGCAGGCCGATGGCGGCAATCAAAAAGCCAACCATGGCAAGCGGTGTGGCCGTGCCGGCCTGGAGCGCCAGCAACGGCGGAATGATGAGGTTACCGGCGCCAAAGAGCATCGAGAACAGCGCAATGCCGACGGTAACGACATGGTCGGAGCGCAGGCCGCGCGGAGCGGATGAGGCCATAGGCACACCTTTCGGGTCGAAACAAAAACGGGACGGGCAAATACACCCGTCCCGCAAGTATAAACGGTCTAGCAGCTTTAGCAGGCTAAATCGCACAGAGCATCGATAGCCGTGTCAACTTCTTCGGTAGTGTTGAAATACCCAAACGAGAAGCGGACGACGCCCTGGCGCTCGGTCCCCAGCACACGGTGCATGAGCGGGGCGCAATGGGCGCCGGGGCGCGTCGCAATCCCCCACCCTTGCATGAGCGCATCCGAGATCTCGGCAGAGTCAATATCGCCCACGTTGAGCGACACAATCGCAGAGCGCGTCGGCTGGTCAAAGGCGCCGTAAAGCTTGATCTCCGGGATTTCGCGCACACCGGCAAGAAAGCGATCAGCGAGCGCACGCTCACGCGCCGCAATCGCCTCGACCCCGCCTTGCGCCTCGATAAAGTCGAGACCGGCAGAAAGTCCCGCGATGCCGTGACCGTTGAGCGTGCCCGCCTCAAGGCGCGTGGGCCACTCAAGCGGCTGCAGTGCATCGAAGCTGTGCACGCCCGTGCCGCCCATGGCCCAGGGCGCCACATCGACGCCCTCCGCCACGGCCAGGCCGCCGGTCCCCTGCGGACCCATGAGCCCTTTGTGGCCGGTAAAGCACACGGCGTCGAGCCCCATGGCTTGCATATCGATATGCGCCGTACCGGCAGACTGAGAGGCATCGACGATCACCAGCGCGCCGGCCGCATGGGCGATGGCAGCAACACGCGAAACGTCGACCGCGTTGCCAGTCACATTGGAGGCATGCGTCACCACCACAGCACGCGTACCCGGCGTGACCAACCGCCCGAGCTCGTCGTAGTTGAGCACGCCGCTCGCATCGCAACCCGCATGCTCAACCGTCACACTCTGCTCCGTCGCCAGGCGATTGAGCGGACGTAGCACCGAGTTGTGCTCAAGCACCGTCGTGACCACACGGTCGCCGGGGCGCACCACGCCATTGATGACGGTGTTGAGCGCCGCGGTTGAGTTGGGCGTAAAGCACACATGGTCCGCCCTCGGGCAACCCAAAAGGCGCGCGAGCTTGGCACGGCAAGCGTGAATCGTACGAGCGGCATCGAGGGCACCCGACGTGGCGCCGCGCCCGGCATTGCCGAGCGAGCACATCGCCTGCGTCACGGCATCGATGACCGCCTGCGGCTTGTGCATGGTCGTCGCCGCGTTATCCAGGTAGATCATCGCACGACCTCCCACATATCGATCACGGTATAGCCCTCGGTGGGAACACCCGCCTCGGCGAGTTCGCCGCGCAGCAGTTCCTCATCGGCAGGCAACGCCTTCCACGCCAAACCGCAGCCGGCAGCGACCTCCCCGGGCACGGGAATCGTTCGCCCGGGGAGGCCGCGCTCAATGCACAGGGTCTCACACCCCATGGCGGCCGCCGTGGTAGGAAAGGTGATGACAAGCGCCGGGCGCTTCTCCCTCATGGCAACTCCAACCAATACGCTACGGGCGCACAACGCGCACGGCCTGCTCCATCTTCTCCACGATCACGTACATGTTGGTGACCTCGCCCACCGCAAGCTGGTCTTTAATGCCATAGTGGTCGAGGCAGGTCCCGCAGGTGAGAATCTCGACACCCTGCTCCGCCAGGCCCTTCAGGTCATCGAGCACCGGCGAACCCTCTACGGTGAGCTTGGCGCCGCCGTTGTAGAACAGCATGGTCGCAGGCAGCTCCTCCTGCTGCGTCACGGCAAAGACAAACGCCTTCATGAGCTTGTGGCCCAGCTCGTCGTCGCCGCGGCCCATGCAGTCGGTGTAGACGGAAATGACGAGCTTGCCCTTGCCGGCGCTGGCATCACAGAAGGCAGCGCCATCCTGCTCGGGATCGGCCACGGCAACGGCGCCAGAGGTTGCCACGGTCACGTGCCACTCGGCGTCAGAAACCTTCTCGACCGAGGCCGTGCAGCCTTTCTCCTGCGCCATCTTGGAAATGTTCTTGACGGCGGTCTCGTTGTCGACCGAGGTCACCACGACACCCTCGCCATCAAGCTGTTTGAGCGCCTTAAGCGTCTTGACGACGGGCAGCGGACAGGCATCGCCCATGGCATTGACTTCAATTTTGGTAGACATAGTAAATTCCTTTCGAAAGAACCGTTCTAGAGAACGGTAAACAGTTACATAAACGTGCGGGTTAGCGAACAACGCGAACAGCAGGACCGCCCGGCACCGGCTCGCACACGCGGCCGATTGTGGCGGCAACGCGCCCCTCAGCGTGCAGACGACGCGCAAGCTCATCCACATCCGCCGCGGGCGCCGCAATTAGCAAACCGCCCGAGGTCTGCGGATCGTACAGCGCATCCAGCATTCCCGGCTCCAAGTCATCGTCAGCTGTCACGCGCGGGCCAAAGAAGTCCTGGTTGCGGTAGGAGCCCGCGGGGATAATGCCCAGACGCGCCATGTCAAGCACCTGATCAAAGAGCGGCACCGCCCCCGACGCAAGCTCAATCTGCACGCCCGAGCCCTCGGCCATCTCGCACGCATGCCCGATCAGGCCAAAGCCCGTAATGTCGGTGCAGCCGTGAAGCTCGAGTCCCTCGGCCAGACGAATCGGCGCCTCGTTGAGGGTTCGCATCGAGTCAAACATGGCTGCGGCCTCGTCCTGCTCGATAAGCTCGCCCTTAATGGCCGTGGTGATGATGCCCGAGCCGATCGCCTTGGTCAGCAACAGGACGTCGCCCACGCGCGCGCCGCTATTGGCAAGCATACGATCGAGCGCGACAAAGCCGCTCACGGACAGGCCGTACTTGGGCTCGTCGTCGTTGATGGTGTGGCCGCCCGCGATGGAGCAACCCGCCTCGACGCACTTGTCGGCGCCGCCCGCCAGAATCTGACCTGCGACCTCGACGCCCAGGCAACTGGGAATGCACAGCAGGTTCATGGCATGGCTCGGCCGCCCGCCCATGGCGTAGATGTCCGACAGCGAATTGGCCGCGGCGATCTGGCCAAACAGAAACGGGTCGTCGACCATCGGCGGGAAGAAGTCGACGGACTGAACGAGGCCCAGGTTATCGCCGACGCGAAGGACGCTCGCATCGTCGGAGGTATCGAACCCCACGAGCAAGTTGTCGTTATGCACATTGGGTAAATCGCCCAGGACCTGGGCGAGGGCTCCGGGAGCCAACTTAGCGGCTCAACCGCTCGCGGCAGTCATAGACGTAAGCTTAATCTGATCGTCAGCCATCGATACCTCCTCTCATCGGTCAATCATTTTCTCCCAGTATACGCATGAATGCGAGCCTACGGCGGATGCATTAATTGAGCGCCTGTGCGCGAATCGCCGCGCCGATGGCACCGGCGAAGCGGGCCTGGGGCGAGGTGGTGACCGGCGACCCCAGCAGCGCCGCCAGCCGCTCCACAACGTAAGCGTTCTCGCACAAGCCTCCCGTCAGGTAGTACGGAGCACCCGTCGCCTGCCCGGCCATAGTGGCCACGCGCGAGACCACGCTGTCGATCACGCCACGCGCAATGTTCTCGCGCAGCTCACCGCGACCGATCAGGCTGATAACCTCGCTTTCGGCAAACACCGTGCACATGCTGCTGATCTTGGTGGGCTCGCCGGAACGCGCCAGGTCGGCCATCTGCTGCTGGGAAATGCCCAGGCGGTCGGCCATGATCTCCAAAAAGCGCCCCGTGCCGGCGGCGCACTTGTCGTTCATGGCAAACTTGGCCACGCGGCCACTTTTAAGCTGAATGACCTTGGTGTCCTGACCGCCCACGTCGATCACGGTGCCGTGGTCGCCAAACAGACGCACGGCACCGGTGCCGTGGCAGGTAATCTCGGTCACGACCTTGTGCGCATAGGGCACGGCGACACGACCGTAGCCGGTCGCGATCACACGCACGTCGTCGGCAGCCACGTCATAACCCGCCGCTGCCAGTGCCTCGCGCAGCCGCTCGGCAGCATCGACCGAGGAGAACCCGGTTGGCTGCACGCACGTCCACGACACCGAACCCTCCCCGTCGACCACAGCAGCCTTAGCCGCCGTAGACCCGATATCGATCCCGATCCCTATCATGGCTCTCTCCCAATCTAAACATCAAAGGTAGCGGCGCGTTCAGGCGCCTTAGCTCTAGGTTTCTCAGGTGCCGGAGATTGCCCCGAAAGAGGAGCGCAGCGTACTTTGGGTACGCAAGCGACGGTTTGAGGAGCAAGATCCGGTGCCTGAGGAAGCTAGAGAGTTTCGATGAAGGCGACGATGCGCGTCTCGATCTGGCCCATGTCGCCGTTGCTGTAGTCGGTCTCGATCTTCATATACGGAATACCCGCACCCTCGACAGCCTCCTGCATGCGCGCACTCTCCACGTTAAAGGTGTGACACGCCTGGAGCACGCTCTCCACTACGCCATCGACGTGATACTTCTCGCACATGGCCAGCGTGTTTTCCATACGACCGTCGCTGGGCGTCATGACCGAGCAGTTGATATCCAGGTAGCGGTCGGCGATGGCGCGAAGGATGTCGGGAGCCTCCGGGTCGATCATCATGGCCGCCGTGCGCTCGCCCGAGCAGTCGTCCATGCACACGACCACGCCGCCGTTGGACTCGATGGTGCGACCGATCTTGTTGATCACGCCGCCCACCGGGCAGCCGGTGATCAGAATGCGCTTGGCATCCGCCGCGATCGGGCGCTCGCCTGCATCATAGGCCTCGCGCAGCTTGGCGACCTTTTGCTCCAGCTGCTGCGTATAGGCCTCGATATCAAAGCTGAACGTACCGGCAAACATGGTGCTCATCAGGTCGACGCCGCTCATGGCCGCCGGCTGGTTGGCCTGCAGCGCAAACATCTCGAGCTGGGCCGCACGCAAGCGGTTGCGACGACGGACGGCAGCGCGCAGGTCATCGTCGGTAATCGTGATGCCGTAGAAGCCCTCGAGCTCCTCCTTGAGCAGGCAGCACTCCTCGTACCAGCCCTCGCGCTCGTAGGCACGGTCGCGACCCTGCGGAAGATGCAGAATGTGCGTGCGCTTGAGCTCGTTGAGCAGCTCGTACATCTTCTTTTTGCCGTCGCAGGTGGTCTCGCCGATGATCATGTCGCTAAAGTACGTAAACGGGCACTTTTGCGAGTAGGCAAAGCCATAGGTCGACTTGATGAGCGGGCAGAGATTTGCCGGCAGCACCTTCTCGGCCTCGGGAATCACCTCATCGGACGTACCGCACAGAGCCACGCTCGAGGCGCCCGCGGCATCGATAATCTCGAGCGGCGTGTAGCTGCACAGAAAACCGATCAGGCGATTACCGGCCTGCTTGTAATCCTTGACGCGAATAAACGCCGCCTTGCGCTGCTCGTTGAACTCCTCAAACGTGCTGGGCAACGGCTGCTCAATATTTTCCGACATATAACTCCTAAACCTTTTAACCAACCAAGGAAACGGCTTTCCCAGGTGCCCGAGGTTGCCGTGAAAGAGACGCGCCGCGTACTTTGGCACGCAAGCGACGGTTTGAACGGCAAGATCGGGTGCCTGGAGAAGCCGCCGGGACGGATAGTCCTAAATGGTTTCCAAGAAAGCCTCAATCCTGGTTTGCAGTTGACCGGCGTCCTCGCCGGCGTAGTCGGTCGTGATGTGCATAAACGGAATGCCTGCCTCCTCGGCGGCCTTCTCCACGGCAAACGACTCCATCTCGTAGAGCGTGCAGAACTGCAGAGCCACGTCGACGATGCCGTCGGCATGAAGGTCCTTGGCCATCTGGACAATGTCCTTCATACGCTGATCGTTGGGCGTAAAGACGGCGCAGTTGATCTTGAAGTAGCGCTCGGCGATGGCGTCGAGCATCTCGTCGACCGTCTCGCCGGACTCGTCGACCAGGTCCTTGTAGTAGCGCGAGCCCGTGCAGGACTCCTCGCCGACCACAACGCCGCCGGCCTTCTCGATGAGGTTGAACAGCTTCCAGTTGGGCACGGCCATGGGCGTGCCGGTGTACAGGATGCGCTTGGTCCCCTTGGGCGCCACGCCCTCGCCGGCCTCGACACGCTGCTCGCACTCAGCCGCCATATCGTTGATGGCGCCGGTCAGACGCGGCGTGTCGTCCATAAAGGCGGCCTGAACGGTCAGCAGGCTGTCGAGACCGCTGATGGGTGCCGGGTCGGCAGCGCGCGTGGCAGCGAGGCGCTGCAGGGCGCGGCGCTTCTCATTGACGGCGTGGATGGCGGCCTTCAGACGCTCGGGCGTAATCTTGACGCCACACTCTTCCTCGATCTTGGCGGCGAGCTTCTTGACCTCGGCCTTCCAGGTCACGAGCGTCGACTCGTCGTGTACGTTGGGAATATCCATGACGTACATGTTCTTTTGCGTGGCAAAGAACTCGTAGGCCTTCTTCTTGCCATCGCAGGTGTTCTCGCCCACCACCAGGTCGCTCGACTCAATGTAGGGGCAGACCTCGCCCAGCTTAAAGCCGGCAAAGCTCTTGATAAGCGGACAGGTGTTGCGCGGCAGGTGCTCCTCGACCTTATCGGTTGCCCAATCGGCACCCGAGCACAGGCCCACGGGAATGCCGTCACAGGCAAGCACGATCTCCTCGGGCACGTACACGCAGAATGAGCCGACGATCTTGGTGGCCTCGCCGGCCTCCTTCTTGTCGAGCATCTCCTTAATACGGCCGCTGTGGATGTTGGTGGCCACAAAGTCCAGGTAGGACGTGGACTTGGGGCGATTGTTCTGCGTCAGGAACATGTCGCCGTACATCTGGCCCACGGCGCCCAGCAGCATGTCGTGATCGGCAAGATTCATGCCGAGGCTCTCCCACATCGGATGGAAATCAAATTCTTCAGCCATAACGGTTCCCCTCTCGAACCAAAAATGAATAGCTACGGTATTGCTGCACGGTGGGTGGCGAAAACCCAGCCGCGCCTAAACCCGGAATTTTGGGGAACCTGCTTTGCGGTCGATTATTTAGTTGTGCGTCGTCTCTCCCGGAGCCGTGAACATACCTGCTCATATGCGGCTCCGAGCCATATACAGGGCGCGCGCGGCAACGCGGCGAATGTATGTCGTCTGCGGCATGTGCGCACCCTCCTTAACCAGTCAAGATCAACTATATCAGCGGTCATCGTCCAGACGAACACCGTTGACATTCGTACGACAGCGTCGTGTGCCGTCGTTTAATAAATAATTATCTTGATTGATAAAGGTTTGTCATTCCTCATTCGGCGAACGGCAAGACGAAGCCGCCGAGGCTTATATCCCCGACGGCATTAACCGGCGCTATCGACAAACCAAATGGATCCTGCTGGCATCAAAATGCATGCGCAGCGTCTCGCCTGCTTGCGGCAGCTCGTCGACAGGCATGCCCACTTTGTTGACCTTCCACTGCAGACGCGTGGGCGCATCAACGCGCGGCACGTCCAGCAACACCAGCCGCTCAAAGCGCGAATCGCTCACGCGCGCCACGTGCAGGTCGTAACTGTTGCGACCCCGCTCGGCACGGTTGTCCACATGGAAGTAGCTCGCACGAATACCCAGGTAGGCAACATCGTCGGGAACCTCGCGACCCACGTTAAAGGTCATGCCCCAATCGAGCGCCTCAACTTCCTCGGGCCCGATCTTTCGTGCGCGGCTTGTGTTCTTGCAGCCCGTCAGGCGCAGTGCCGCCAGCGTCTGCGGACGGCGGACCACGTCCTCGACGGAGCCGATCTCCTCAACATGCCCGTCGTGCATCACACAGATGCGCTGGCACAGGCGGCACGCTTCGTCGATGTCGTGGCTCACGTAGAGCACGGTACGGTTGCACACATCAAACAGGTCGAGCATGTTCTGTTCGAGCGCGCTCTTAAGATAGGAATCGAGTGCGCTCATGGGCTCGTCGAACATAAAGATGCCCGGATGCGCCGCCACCATGCGCGCGAGCGCCACACGTTGCTGCTGACCGCCCGAGAGGCGCGCGGGATAGCGGTCGGCAAAATCGGCCAGACCGAAAATGCCCAGGTAGCGCTCAGCGAGCTTTTTGCGCGCGGCGGCGTCGCCCGCATCCTTTACGCCGGCGCACACGTTATCGGCCACCGTCATGTTGGGAAACAGCTGATAGTTTTGGAACAGCAGGGCGCATTTTCGCTCCTGGGACGACAGGTTGATGCCCGCCGCCGAGTCAAAAAAGGTCACGCCGTTGACGACGATCTTGCCCTCGTCGGGCGTCTCCACACCGGCAATGCAGCGCAGCGTGCAGCTCTTGCCGCAACCCGAGGCGCCCAGCAGCGCCACACACTCCTCGCCGGCTTCAAGCTGCATGTCGAGGATAAAGCCAGGATAGCGCTTTTTGATATCCAGAACGAGCGACATGGCCTATCGACCTCCCTTCGTGACCGCGTCATCGCGCATAAGCTCGGCCAGCGCCTCGCGATCGATTCGCAGGGCATCGCCGCCCGCCGGGTCGAGCGAATCGCCCTGTCCGGCGAGATCTTTGGCCTGTTTGCGCTCAGCACGGGAGAGACCACGCTCGCGATACTTTTGCGAATGCGCCGTGTACATGTTGATGAATAGGATGACCAGGAAGCTGAACGCTATTACGACCACGACCCAAAAGAGGGCCACCGACGTATTGCCACCCATCCACTCAAAGTAGATGGCAATGGGGATGGTCTGCGTAATACCGGCGTAGTTTCCCGCAAAGAACAGCGTGCAGCCAAACTCGCCCATCGCGCGGGCAAAGGCGAGCACCGTGCCGGCGGCGATGGAGGGCCAGCCGAGCGGCATCATAAGCTTGGCAAAGATGCGACGTTCGGACCATCCCAAGGTTCGCGCGGCGTCGAGCATCTGCGTGTCGAGGCTCTCAAAGGCGCCGAGCGCCGTACGGTAGACCAGGGGGAACGACACCACCACGGCAGAGATCACCGCCGCAGGCCACGTAAAGACAATCGAGACGCCGTGCGCGATCAGCCACCGACCGACCCCGGTCGATCGACCAAACAGCATGAGGAGCAGAAAGCCGCACACCGTAGGCGGCAACACCATAGGAATCGTAAAGACCGAATCGAGCAGGCCCTTGATGCGACTCGAGGTACCCATAGTCTTCCACGCGGCGAACAGGCCCAGCGCAAACGCGATTACCAGAGCAAGGCCGCTCGTTTTAATGGACACCCAAAACGGGCGATAGTCGATGTCGCCCAAAAAGGAGGCCAGAGAGGTCAAGGGCCCCCGCTCATCCCGCAACACGACGGACGATGCTTCTACCATTTGAGCGCTATCAAGCCAACGCGCGCCGCCCATGGCATCACCCGAGGCTGATGCAATCACCACATAGCGGTCCCCATCCGCACTGCGCTCGTCAAAGCCATAGGTATACCCACCGGCATCAAACGTTGTTTCCGCCGTGACATACCAAGGAAGATCAACGTCCCCTAGCTGCGTACCTCCCATGCAGTTTGCGCTGTCGAGCTCACAGACGAGGGCCTTGAGACCCGATAGGCACTCGTTATCCTGCGGATCCAACCCATACTTCTCGACCGCCTTGGGCGACATCCACACCACAACGCGATCGGCAGCAGGCGCCACTACAAGGTCCACGTCCTCGTCAACGGGAAACCGATAGCCCTCAGGCTGGCCCTCCATGGCACGAGCGGTCCCCTTGGCCAACCGCTCAAAACCCTCGATCCCATAGGAAAGCCCATGGGCGGTCGCAGCGTTCTGGGCCCCGTCCGCAGCGTCCCCAGCAAATGCAAATCCCGGCACCCAGCAAAGTGCGAAGGTCAAAGCACAGGCGACAAGCATGCGGAATCTATTAAGCACGAAAAGCTCCAAGAGAATATAAGGACGGAGTAAAACACAAAACGATGGAATTATCGCGCCAAGCCGCACTACGCGGAAAGCTCAAAGCCGTACTTCGCCCAAATCTTCTGCGCCTTCTTGTTGGTCAGGCAAAAGTCGATAAACGCCTTGGCCTCGTCGGCATGCTCGGAGCTCTCGGCAACGGCACCCGGGTACACGATGGGTTTGTGCGAATCCTCGGGGCACACGAAGGCCTCCTCGATGCCGTCATAGCGGAAGATGTCGGAGCTGTAGACAAAGCCAGCCACGCAGTCGCCCGTAGAGACGTAGGCGGCAGCGGTACCGACCTTGTCGGCCAGTGCGACCTTGTCAGCAATCTCGGGCGCATACTCACCGTCATGTAGAGGCCCACGGAAGCCAGCGCCTGGTTGGCGTACTTGCCGGCGGGGACGGTCTTGGCATCGCCGATGGCGATCTTGCCGTCCAGGTTCGCGACGTCGGCGATGGCCTCGACCTTAGTATCGGAGCCCTCGGCGCGAACGATCACAAGGTCGTTGACAAACATGTCCTCACGCGTGTCGGCGTCGACGAGATCGGCGGCTTCGGCGTCGTCCATGGTGCCCTTGGAGGCCGTGATGAGCACGTCGACGGCGGCACCGGCGCGCATCTGCTCGACAAGGTCGCCAGACGCCTTAAACTGCGTGTCGGCAAACGTGGTGCCGGTCTGCTCGGTGTAGAGCTCCTGAACCTCGGGCAGAGCTTTCTCGAGCGAGTTGGCGGCAAAGACCTGCAGCTCGACAGCCTTCTTCTTAGAGGAAGACATGGCGGAGCCGGCATCGGAACCAGCGGGCTCGGACGTCTTGTTGCCCGAGCAGCCGGCAAGGCCAAGGCCGGCGGCAGCGGCAGCAGAAAGCGAGACAAAACCGCGGCGTGAAACCATATCGAACATATTCAACCCTTTCGAACGCTATACCCGGGCACCCCGCCGCAGGCTTTATTCTGTTACTAGATTATACTTCTGCGCGAATAATGTTTGTGATAATTAGTTCTAGTCTAATTAGTTTCTTTTACCGATAACCCCGAGATGGCTGCACTGTCGCTGCATAAAAAGGCGGAGCAGCCCGCAAGGTCGCTCCGCCGCAGGTAGCGCGCTTATTTGGCGTGCCCGCCGCCCGCCGTCATCTGGGCCGCATGCTCCAGCTGATCGCTCACGGCCTCCCAGCTTTCGCGGGCCGCTTTCGTGGATCCCGGAAAGTTGATGACAAGCGTATACCCACGCTGCATGCACACGGCGCGCGAGAGCATGGCGCGGCGCGTCTTGGTCATGGAGTACGCACGGATTGCCTCTGCAATACCCGGCACGTCGCGGTCGCAGACGGCACGCGTCGCTTCGGGCGTTACATCGCGCATCGAAAGCCCCGTGCCGCCGCAGGTGAGCACGACATTGGCGTGGCACTCATCGGCGGCTTCCACAATGGCATCACCGATCTCGCTGGCGTCGTCGCGCACGACCACATGCGAGGCGACCGTCCATCCCTGTGCCTCGATAAGTTCCTCGAGTGCGGCTCCAGCCTCGTCCTGGGCAAGATCGCGCGTATCCGAGCACGTCACGATCGAAATCTTCAACTCCATAGCATTCCTCCTACAACACGGCGTCCTCAGGCAGGTCGACACGCATGACATCCACGACGTCGCCCGCCTTGAGCTCGCACGGTCCTTCGTCAATACGCAGCAGGCAGTTGGCCCGCTGCATCGTGCCGAGCAGCGCCGAATTCTGCGTCTTGGCCTCGGTCACCAACAGCTCACCGGTCTCGGGGTCGCGCAAAACCGTGGCGCGATCGAAGAAACGTCGGTCCTGGCGCTTTTTCACACCGTGCGTGAGCGTCGCCTGCTGCACGGGACGCGCACCCTCGGCAAAGCCGCGCATCTTGTGGATCGCCGGGCGGGCGAGCATCTCAAAGCCTACATACGCCGCGGCCGGATTACCTGAAAGCCCCAGGTAGGGCTTACCCCCGAGCAAGCCAAACGTGATGGCCTTGCCCGGACGCATCGAGATGCGGTCAAACAGCACCTCGCCCTCGCGCTTAACCAACGCCGTCACGTAATCGTAGTCGCCCGCTGAGGCGCCACCGCTCGTAATGACAAAATCGCACTCCTGCACGGCACGATGCACCAGCTCGGCAATCGCCTGCTCATCATCGGGCGCAATGCCGTAGAACACGGGCTCGGCGCCGGCATCGAGTGCTTCGGCCATCAACGCCGACGAATTGGAGTCGCGAATCTGCCCACGCGCCGGCACGCTGCTCGGTGCGACCAGTTCCGTGCCCAGCGAGATAATTCCCACACGCGGGGCAGCGTGCACCTTCACGCTCGCGTATCCGGCGCTTGCCAGCAGACCCGCGCCCGCCGGAGCCACGACCTCGCCGGCGTGCATCACGACATCGCCGGCATGGGCCTCCTCGGCGGCAGAGCGAACGTTCTCCCCTACCTTGGCCGGCGCCGAGAACCTCACATGCGAGCCCTCGTTGCCATCGCCGTCAAGCACCTCGACGATCTCGTATTTCACTACGGCGTCGGCACCCTCGGGCACCGGCGCGCCCGTCATGATGCGGACCGTCTCGCCCACGCCGACCACGCCCTCAAAGACATGGCCCGCTGCCTCGTGCCCTACGACGGAGAGCGACACCGGAGTGTCAGCGGTGGCCGCAGCAAGATCGGCTGCGCGCACGGCATACCCGTCCATAGCGCTGTTGGCAAACGGCGAGATGTCGATATCCGCCGCTGCGTCCTCGGCCAAGGGAAAACCAGCCGCCTGCCACACGGGAATCTCGACGAGATCGGTCGGAGCAACGTGCGACAGGACAATCGACTGTGCGTCATCCAGCGGAATGAGTTTCTCTGCCATATGCACCTCTTAATGCCACGGCGCACAACAGGGGCGCCAATTCTTTATGCTTGTCTCAGTATAATCCCCCGACGCCCGACCGCGACTCGGCCTGTACCCGCAAATACACCTGTCGGTTGCAGGCCGCGAAACAGAATGGAAACCAACCCACCGGCTCGTCGCGTTTACCGCGTTTTATAATACTTTCGATGCAACCTAAAAGAGGAACGTATGGCTCATAACGACAAACCCGAAAGCGCAAACGAAGCGCAGGATCATCCCCAGTCGCTCGACGACGGCGGCTTTTTCTCCCTGAACGACGTCATCACGGCAGGCAGGCATCAACTTACCCGCTCCGAGCATCTCTTGGCTGCCGACACGCGCCGCAACGCCCGCAACCTACTCGCGAGCGCTAAGTTGCTCGCACTCGTCGTCATCGTCTCGCTCGCCATGGGCGTTGCCGCTTGGGCGTTTTTGGCCTCGCTGAATATCGCGACCGACTATCGCGAGCACCATGCGTGGATTTACGCGCTGCTTCCCGTTGTGGGCATGGCCACCGCGTGGGTCTACAAAAACCACGGCCTTGCCGCCAAGCGCGGCAACAACCTGGTCATTGACTCCGCCCTGGGCACACGCCTCATCCATATGCGCATGGCCGTCCTCACGTTTGTGTGCTCCACGCTCACGCACCTCACCGGCGGATCGGCCGGTCGCGAGGGAGCCGCGGTGCAGATTGGCGGCACCATCGCCAGCAACATCTCGAGCCTCACCCACCTCAAAAAGCATGATCACCACGACCTCATGCTCGCCGGCATCTCGTCGGCCTTTGGCGCCGTATTCGGCTCGCCCCTTGCCGGAGCTTTCTTTGGCATGGAGATGTGCTTTATCGGCAAGATCGACTACACCGCGGGGATCTAC
>CABRFW010000013.1 GCA_902470265.1 uncultured Collinsella sp. | reverse complement strand
GACGGCAACCCCATTGAATCCAGAAAGCTTGTCGCACTCTCTTGGATCCCGTTATCGCTCATCTCGAGTAACGTCACCTCTGGCGACATCGAAGCGCCACAACTTCCCCTAGTCTATAGCGGCAGGGAGAAGTGCCAGGAAAAGTTCTTGCAGCTTATGAGGGATGACCGAGTAAGCAAAGCTGCTGGTTCAGCGCGCCGCGAACTCAAGAATCCGCAAGTTCTCAGCGCACTCTCATGCTATGTAGTCGTTGGGGACGCTCTGGTAGTGTCGAGAAAGTTGGTGTAGAGCCCCATCCGAAGCGAGTCGGCCCGGCGTCCTAGAATCTGGAATACGGTTGATATCCTATGCCGCCTCGACCCTGTCCGCAAGCTCGAGGCCGGACTCGAGCATCTTCCTGGCCTCCGCCTCAAGCCGCGCCCAATCGACGGGACCGTCGATTCCCCGAGTGCGACCGTCATCGTAGAGCTCGTTCATCCTCACCTCCGAGAAGTACCTGGACTCCTGCCATATCTCGTCCTGCTCGCACATGACCGCGCCCGCGAGCCGCACCAGCGAGCCCGTGGAGGGGAACACCTGCACGACGCGCGACCTGCGCTTTATCTCCCGGTTGGTCCTCTCCTGCACGTTGTTGGTGCGCAGGCGCTTCCAGTGGGTCGGCGGGAAGTCGAGGTAGGCCAGCGCGTCGGGCTCGGCCTCCTCCAGCACCGCCGCCGCCCTGGGGCAGCACCCCTCCAGCATGTCGCACGCCGCGTGGTACATGGCCGTCACGGTGGCGGCGTCGCGCCCGCGGAACACCTGCGACACGATCCTGCCCACGCGGCGCCTGAGCTGCCAGGAGCCGGCCTCGCGCATGCAGTCGCGCATGAGGTGGACCGCGCAGCGCTGCCACGCGGCGCCCTGGAAGACCTCGCCGAGCGCCCGGACGAGCCCCGGGTGGGCGTCCGAGACGACGAGCCGCACGCCCGCCGCCCCGCGCGAGCGGATAGCCCGCAGGAAGGCGAGCCACGAGTCGTAGGACTCGGTGTCGACCACGTCGACGCCCAGGACGCGCCTCCAGCCGCCCGCATCGCAGCCGATGGCGGTGACCACGGCGGTGGAGGCGACGCGCCCCTCGCGGCGGCACTTGACGTAGGTCGCGTCGAGCCAGACGTAGGGCACCGGCGAGCCGCCGAGCGGCCTTGCGCACAGGTCCTCGATGTCTGCGTCCAGGCTCGAGGCGATGGCGCTCACCTGGTCCTTCGAGAGTCTGGAGACGCCCATCTTCTCGGCCACCCTCTGCACCTTGCGGGTGCTGGTGCCCGTGGCGTACATCTCGGCCACGGCGGCCACGAGGGCGCGGTCGACGCGCTGGTAGCGCTCGAGCACGTCCTCGGGGAAGAAGCTGCCGGAGCGCAGCTTGGGGATGCGCAGCGTCAGCGTGCCGACGCAGGTGGCGAGCGACCTCTCGCGGTAGCCGTTTCGGCTGTTCCCCCCGCCACCGCAGAGCTGGTCGGCCTCGGCGTCCATCACGGCGTTCACGACCTGCTCGGCGAGACGCCTGAGCAGCTCCTGCATGTCGATGGCGCCGTCGTCGAAACGGGGCATGGCGAGCATGTCCGGCGTCGGGTCTGATAAGATTTCCATAGCGGTCTTCGTCCTTTCCTAGAACCTGTTGTTGTGGTGATTTCAGATTCTAGGACGAAGGCCGTTCTTCGTTAAACGGGCGCTAGGGCGTCACCCTTACACCAACATTTTCGACGCGATCTTCAAGTTCAATCCTTCCTACGATGTGCTGTGTGCCGGCACGGTAGCCGGATCGTAGGAAGGATGCATGATGAAAAAGCTCGAAAACGAAGTGCTGCTGAGCCGTCGCGCTGCACTGGGCGCATTCGCCACCGTCGCCTTGGGGACTGCCGGTCTTCTTGCCGGTTGTGGTAGCGATAAGGCGACCGTCACCGAGGACGCTGGCGATGGCGACAAGAAGGAAGAGGCGAAAAAAGAAGAGCAGCCCACGACTGACCTGGCTGTTGGCACAACCGTGACCACGGCCGCCGGCCTTTCCGTTGTCGTCGATTCCGTCCAGACAGGTCTTACCAATTATGACGGCTCGACTATGACGGGCATTCACGTCACGTACGTCAACAACGGCGATGAGGGCGCGGATTACAATGTCTACGACTGGAAGGGCGAGGACGCCAACGGTGCTCAGCAGAATCAGGGCTACTACAGCGAAGGCTCTGAAGAGCTGCAGTCGGGCACCCTTGCAGCCGGCGGTACTGTTGCGGGCAATATCTATTTTGACGGCGACATCAAAAAGGCTTTGTACTTTGCCAACATGTTTGATAAGTCTGCCACCGCAAGCTGGGTGTTGGCCTAGTATGTCGCTGCCGTTGCGTCGCATAGGGGGTGAAGCCGTATGCCCGATAAGAAGTTGACGGAGGAACTGCTCAATGAGTTGCTCGATGCGCCGAGTATCGACGGCTATATCAGGGAGCATGACTTTGCCGCCCCGTCGCTTTCGGACTACCTTAAGCAACTGCTGCAGGAAAAGGGCTTGGAGCGTTCGCGCGTGGTGCGTATGGCCGACCTCAACGAAACGTTTGGCTATCAGATTATTACGGGCGCGCGCCACCCGAGTCGAAATAAAGTGCTGCAGATTGCATTCGCGATGGCGTTATCGATGAAGGAGACCAACCGCGCACTTACGGCTGCCGGGGCAAACGTCCTCAACTGCAAGGACCGTCGTGATGCGATTATCATCTTCTGCATCGATCGTGGCTGCAGCCTGCAAAAGGTCAATGAGGAGCTGTATCGCTTTGGCGAGGAGACGGTGAGTTAACGGCTGACTGTTGGTGGCAGGGCCGTCCGCTATATTTCAAACGTGCAGGGCACGGGTGCTACAGGGCGTCTGTGCCCTGCGCTATGATGGACGCTATGGATACTCAGAACCCAACATATTCCGATGATGAGCTGACTGCCGCGCTCGCCGAGCACCTGGCGTCGTTTGACCGCGATGACAGCTATCGCGTGGAACGCGTGCTAAAGCGCTCGGACGTTGAGACAACCGAACTCGTGTGCTTTGAGGGTTCTGGTGGAGGGTCGCTCGGCCCCTTTGTCCGCAAACGCATCGATGCTTCGGCCCAGATTGGCGGGGCATATGAGCGCCTGTTTGCGGCCCAGCGTGCCGGACGGCGTTTTGAGCACCTGCCCCGGATTGTCGATTGCCGCCGTGCGGGCGACGAGCTTGACGTGGTGATGGAATACATTGAAGGCGAGACGCTCGAGGCCTTGGTGGGACGTTTGGGTGCGACCCCCGATTATGCGCGCGGGTTGTTTCCGGCCCTGTGTGATGCGGTGGCAGGGCTCCATGCTGGATTTGGCGAGGTGGGGAAAGCGCCGGCTCCGATTATCCATCGCGACCTTAAACCTTCGAACATCATCGTGTCGGGCGTGAGATATGCCGCCGATGCCGGCATGACCTTCTCGTCGCTGGTGATTATTGACCTGGGAATCGCGCGCGCTTGGCGCGAAGGCGCCGATGCCGATACCGTCAAGTTTGGCACACGGCCCTACGCGCCACCCGAGCAGTATGGGTTTGGGCAGACGAGCGTGCGAAGCGATGCGTACGCGCTGGGCGCCCTGCTGTTCTTCTGCTTGACGGGGCTCGATCCAAAACCGGGGCTCGACATGCGCGAACAATGCGAGATGCGCGGCGTTCCCGCTCCACTGGCCGATGTCATTTGCATGGCGATGGCGCTCGACCCGGCCAAGCGTTTTGCGAGCGCGGGGGCGTTGGGACGGGCGACGCGCGCGGCATATGACCTGAGTTGCCCTGTGCGGCCTCCTGCGCCTACGCCTCTCTGCACCCCGGCCTCAGAGACGGTATTAACGCCCCAAGGGCCCCAGGGCTCCGCAGGGCTTCCTAAGCCTGCCGCCTCCGCCGCACTCGGTCTGCTTTCTCGCATTCCGGAGCCTCTGGGGCGCATTTGGAATACGCTTGTCTGCCTCTCGCTGCTTGTATTCTTTGCCGGAAGCCACTTTGCCGTTTTTCACCCCACGGGAGCAAACCAAAGCTACCCGACGTGGCTTCTCATAATCGAGTATTTTTTCTTTGTCGATGGCCTTATGGTGCTTATGCATTTTGCGCTGCTCGATAAGCGCCGTCTTCGTCGGCGATTCGCACTGCTCGACAGCTATCGCGGCAAGAAACTCGCGAAACTCTGGCTCAAGGCATTGGGTGTGCTGCTCCTATGCACGATCGTCATAGTCGCGGTTGCCAATGCGACCGGCGTAGTCGATACCTCCGCTACCTAAAAGAAAAGGGCCCCATTGGGGCCCTTTGCAGTTGCACTTAGATGCGGTTCATCTGAGCGGCGACTTTGTTGTACCAGTCCTGCCACGTGGGCGGGCAGTACTTTTTGGCCGCTGCCGGGGTAAGGGTGGAGCCGTAGTTGGCGCCCAGATAGGCAACGTGAGCGGAGATGCCCTCGCTCCAGCTGCCAAAGCTGCGCCAACCGCCGCCACGTGCACTCCAGCCCCAGGCGTTGTAAGAATTGGCACAATAGGCACCCTTGGTGCTCTCGATGCAGGCGATGGCGGGGGACCAACGGGGATCGACACCGGTATTCCAAGCGGCGACGGCAAAGTTATAGCCCTGGCCTGCCATGGGGGAGCCGGCAAGATAATTGTCGATGCGGCTCGTCCACTCATTAATGAACGAGTCGTAATCGGAGCTACCGGTATTGGCGTTGTTCACCGTGGTGTCGATGGTGGTGTTGGTGTTGGTGGCCTGGCTGCTGGAATTGCTGCCGCTTACGCCCTCGCCCGAGAGCTTCTCGGCGGCAGCGGCCTTATCGGCCTCAAGCTTGGCAAGCTCGGCGGCATTTTCCTGCTCGGCTTTTGCCTGTGCCTCGCTGCGGAGCTGCTGGGCCTGCGCCAGCGCATCCTCGGCGTTTTTCTGCTCCGCCTCAAGCTGAGACTTGGCCTGCTGGAGCTCGGCCTTGTTCTGCTCGAGTTCGGTTTGCATGTTATTGAGCTCTTCGATCTCGTCGACGCTCGAGCTCGTGATCTGGTTGGTGTATTTGCAGGTCGTGATGAACTCACCCAGGCTCTGCGCGTTGACCAGGAAGCTCACGATGGGATTGGTGCCCTTCTGATACTTGTACAGATCGCGCATGGCAGAGCTTGCCTTGGCCTGCTGCTCGGGAAGCTTAGCCTCGATTTCCTCGATGCTCGCCTCATTGGAGTCAATCTGCTTTTGCAGGTCATCGAGTTTGGTGCGGGCGTCGTTGTAGGCGCTCGTGGCGGCTTCGATCTTCTGCTGGGCTGCGGAAAGCTGGTCCTGCGTTGCCTGCGAGGCGGCATACGCCGCAACGGGGGAGAGCATCGGCGTGGCCGTCAGCGCAACGGCGAGCGCGGCGCTCGTGATGATACGAGCCGGCTTCGACGCAATGAGCGCTGCGGTGCGATGATTCGAATGCTGCATCCAGTCCCTCTGCAATCAATCGTAGGTTATGGTTCGAACGGTATTCTACTACTGCTTTCGACCTCAACTTGAACCTTAAAGGTTCCAAAGGGTCAAGTTGAACTTGAGGCTTTGGCTTTGACCTGCAGTTATGATGAATTGTTGAGAAACCATAGAGTTCAACTTTAACGTTACGGGGGCCTGTTTAAGAGGAGCTTTGGGCTGTAAAAGCTATCTCAACGTGGGGTTTTACAACTACAGCGTGCCCTCCTGGCAAGCCTGCTCAATCTCTTCGAGCGCCTCGGCGGGGGTGAACGAGCAAGTGCCGTCGCCGAGCTTGACCACCTGGATTTCGTCGCCGGTATGGACCTCTCCGCCCTTTAGCACCACGCCAAAAACTCCCTCGTGGGGAAAGATGCAGTCGCCGGCGAGATAGTAGATGGCACAGCGGGTGTGGCAGACCTTACCGATCTGACTGATTTCGACCAGGACATCGTTGCCAATCTTGAGCTGCGTTCCCAGGGGGAGCGAGAGTAGATTGATGCCTTGCGTGGTGAAGTTCTCTCCAAAGTCACCCTCGTGTACGTCGAGCCCGCGTGCCTGCGCCGTCTGGATGGACTCCGCGGCTAAAAAAGAGACCTGGCGGTGCCAATGTCCGGCGTGCGCATCGGTAGCGAGGCCAAATTGCTCGATGACGGTGTCGCGTCCATCGGCGACGGGCGACTTGCGAGTGCCTTTGTGCTCCGACGTGTTGATTGAGACGATACGGGCAGGCCCGTTGTAAGCATCGTTTGCGGTGCGTAGGGGAACTGCCGTCCGGGCACGATCCGCAAGTTCGCGCTTGGCGGCGTCAATGATGGGGTTGTTGATCGGATGGGCCTGGGGCACGGTGCACCTTTCGACGGGGCGGGCAACATGTTGAATCCTACAACAACGGTAGGTTCATTGCCCATTGTCATACAACGGTGAGCGCCGTCTTCGTGCTGGCCTTCGTGCTGGACAATTACGTTGATTGCCATAGATACGGTGGAGCTTTGGGCGCCGGCGGCTTGGCACGCTAGAATAAATCAGTTGCGCAAAGACCGCCCGTTGTGTGGGCAGTTCATGATAGGAAGTTTCCATGGCATTGCAATTTACAGAGCGCGAGTTCATTCCCGTGCTGCTCGGTGGCGACATCAACGCCTATTCGGTGGCGCGTGCCTTCTACGAGGAGTACCAGGTCAAGAGTCTGGTCTTTGGCAAGTATCAGACGGGTCCCGCGTACCGCAGCCAGATTATCGACTACACGCCCAACGTGGATATCGATACCATGCCCGTGATGCTCAAAACCGTCAACGGCATTGCCCAAGCGCATGCCGATAAGACGATTGTCCTTGTGGGCTGTGGTGACAACTATGTTGCCCTCGTGGCTCAGGCCAAGGATGCCCATGAGTTGGCGGATAACATCGTCGCGCCTTACGCTCCCTATAGCATGCTTGAGCAGTGCCAGAAGAAGGAGATCTTCTACGAGCTGTGCGAGAAGCATGGCGTGCCCTATCCGCACACGTTTACCTTTACCAAGGCGATGCTCAATGCCCAGGGTGAGGCGCCTGCCGAAGTGCTCGACCAGATCGATTTTCCCTACCCGATGATTCTGAAGCCTTCTGATGGCATCATGTGGTGGCAGCACGAGTTCGAGGGCCAGAAGAAGGCCTATGAGATTGCCGACCGCGCCGAGCTGGAACAGGTCATTCGCGATTCGTATGCCAGCGGCTACACCGACGATCTGATCTTGCAGGATCGCGTGCCCGGCAACGACGAGTACATGCGCGTGCTCACCAGCTATTCCGACCGCAACGGTAAGGTCCGCATGATGTGCCTGGGCCATGTGCTGCTCGAGGAGCATCAGCCCCACGGTGTCGGCAACCATGCCTGTATCATTACCGAGCCTAATGACGAGCTCATGGGCGGCGTGCGCAAGTTGCTCGAGGACCTTCACTTTGTGGGCTATTCCAACTTTGACGTTAAGTACGACGAGCGCGATGGCTCGTTTAAGTTCTTCGATTTCAACACGCGCCAGGGCCGCAGCAACTACTACGTTACCAACAGCGGCTTTAACGTTGCCAAGTATGTGGTGGACGAGTATGTGTTCAACCGCCCGTTTGCGCCGGAGTTTGTGACGGCGCAGGACGAGGCTCTGTGGATGGTCGTCCCCATGGGCGTCGTCGACAAATACGTCAAGGATCCCGAGCTGCGCGCTAAGGTGCATCGCCTGGACAAGGAAGGCAAGGGCGCCGACCCTTCGTTTATGAAGGGCGACTTTGTCTTTAACCGCTGGCTGCGCATGTGGCACACTAAGCTGCGCCACTTTAAGCTGTTCAAGACGTATTACAAGTAGATGAGTGCGGCGCCCGTCCGGTTTGCATCGGGCGGGCGCGGGTACGATACGCGCAATTGCGCAAGCGTCACCAAGGAGGCGGCGATGGAAAAGCTGGGAGTTATCGGCGGCATGGGCGCCGAGGCCACGTCGTATTACTACGACCAGGTGGTGCGTCATACGGCTGCTGCCTGCGATCAGGAACATATCGACATGGTGGTGCTCTCCAAGTCGACCATGCCCGACCGCACGCTGGCCATTAAGACCGGCGAGCATGCCAAGCTGCTGGCGACCATGAAAGAGTGTGCCCAGGCACTCGAGTCGCTGGGCTGTGCGCACATTGCCATTCCCTGCAACACGTCACACTACTTCTACGACCAGATCCAGTCGTTTACCACAGTGCCGATTATCCACATGCCGCGTGAGTCGGTGCGCTATGCTCTGGCCGGTGCGGTGATGGGGGAGTGCGAGTTCGACCCCAACCTGAGTATGCCGGCCGAGCCGGTGCACAAGATTGGCATCATGGGCACCGACGGAACCGTGGGCGCGGGCGTCTACGGCCGCGAATGTAAGGCTGCGGGTGTTGAGGTTGTCTATCCCAGCGAGAAACGTCAGAACGATGTGATGTCGCTTATCTACGATGATGTGAAGGCCGGACGTGAGCCCGATATGGATAAGTTCGACCGCGTGATGTGGGAGTTCGCCCGTAGCGGCTGCGACCGCGTCATCCTGGCCTGCACGGAGCTCTCGGTGCTGCAGAAATACCGTGAGATGCCCGAGATCACCCTCGACGCCATGGACGTCCTGGTGCGCGAATCCATCATCCGCAGCGGCGCTCCCTACCGCCTCTAGCTTCCGACCTGCCAAAAAGGGACAGGTTAATTATGGTGGGTTTTATCTGGAGAAACAGTAAAGGCCTCGGCTCGTTTGGTGCGAGCCGAGGCCTTTTGCGTTGGGCGGTTGCTGTCGGTGGTGAACTAGAACAGGAAGCCGATGGCGATGAGGGCGATGCTGACGATGAGCACGGCGATGTCCAGACCCTTGATGGGATAGCGCTTGTACGAGCTGGCGCGTGTGCGCAGGTAGAAGCCGCGCTGCTCGGCGGCAAGCGCGGTGGCATCGGTCTTGCCCACGCTCGAGATGAGCAGCGGCACGCACAGTGGCAACATGAGCTTAAGCTTCTTGATGGGGTTCTTGGTGTCGTACTCGACGCCGCGTGCGGTCTGCGCCTCCATGATGGCGTTCATCTCCTGACCAAACACCGGTACAAAGCGCAGCGCCGTGGTAAAGGTGAAGGCATAGCGATACGGCACATGCAGCACCTCGACGCAGGCGTTGGCAAGGTCGTTGAGCTTGGTCACCATGAGCATGAGGATGAGTGGCAACGCCACACCTAGCAGGCGCAGGCAGGCCTTCGATCCCGTGATGAGGCCCGCGTCGGTGATAAAGCCCCACACCACGTTGCCATCGCGCATAAAGGCCAGCTGGAGCACCAGCATGATAAGCGCGAGCGGAATCAGCAACTTGAGCAGCGAGAGCAGACGGTCGACGACGCCGGCATAGGTACCCAGTGCAAGGGTGAGTGCCAAAAAGCCCAGCAGCGCCACGTAGGTGTCGGACAAGAAGATGCCGACGATGATGGCGGCGGCGAGGCCCAGTTTGACGACGGGGTTCAGGCGATGCAGCAGCGTATCGCCCGGCATGTAGTCGATGACGTTAACCACGGTGGACCATCTCCTTGGTAATTCGAACGACATCGGTGACCTCGCTCACCTGCGCAAAAGCGGGCGAGACGGAAGATGCCAGACGGCGCGAGAGTTCAATAACCTGGGGAGGCTCCACGTAGGCACGCCGCATGAGATCGATGTTCGAGAACAGCTCGTGCGTGCGGCCGCGGTCGAGGATGCGGCCGTCGGCCATTACTACGATGCGCTCGGCAAAGTCGGAGACGACTTCCATGTCGTGGCAGACCATGATGACGGCGCATCCGCGCTCGGCCATGGTGCGCACGGTTTCCATGACGGTCATGCACTCGCGGTAGTCAAGGCCGCTCGTGGGCTCGTCGAGCACGACGATCTTGGGCTCAACCACTACGACGGAGGCAAGTGCCACCATTTGTCGCTGGCCACGCGAAAGCGAGAACGGTGCCTCGTCGGCGGGCAGACCAAAGCGGTCGATGACCAGCTGGGCGCGACGCAGAGCCTCGGCACGGTCGATGCCGGCAAGCTCCAAGCCAAAGGCGACCTCGTCGAGCACGGTATCCTTGCAGATCTGGCGGTCGGGGTTTTGGAAGAGGGTCGCGACCTCGCGGGCAATGCGGCTCGTGGGAACGGTTGCAGTATCCAGTCCCGTGACGCGCACGCTGCCCGAGGCGGGCTTGAGCAGGCCCGTGAGCAGCTTGGTGAGCGTGGTCTTGCCGGCACCGTTCTGACCGACGATGCCCACGAGCTCACCGGGGTAGAGGGTCAGGTTAAGGTCGTGTACGGCGGCGCCGCCGTTGGGATAGGCAAACTCAACATGGTCGAAGGTGAGTACGGGTTCGGCATCCTTGGCATGAGGACGCAACGACGGTGCATGCGGGGAACCGGCGGGCGCCTGGGCTTCGATGGCAGCGTGTGCGGGGTCGACGATGCCCGAAATCATGCGCTCGGCCTCATCGACATCCAAGCAGGGGGTACCGCTTACCAGGCCATCGGCCTCGAGGCTATTGAAGATACGCGTGACGCGAGGGCAGTCGACGCCGATGGCACGGAGCTCGTCGGTATGCGCGAAGACCTCGTGTGGCTCGCCCTGCAGCGCAATTTCGCCATGGTTGAGCACGAGCACGCGGTTGCAGTACTCCGAGAGCAGGGCGACCTTTTGCTCAACGACGACGATGGTGATTCCAAGTGCGCGGTTTGCCTCACGCAGCGTCTCGAAAACCAACGTGGAGCTGGCGGGGTCGAGTGCCGCGGTGGGCTCGTCGAGAACCAAGACGCGCGGACGCATGGCGAGGACGGCGGCGATGGCTACCTTTTGCTTCTGTCCGCCCGAGAGCGTGGCGATCTCACGGTCGCGCAGGTCGCTGATGCCGACGGTCTCGAGCGTTTCGCTCACGCGCTGCTCGATCTGGTCGTGGGGAACGCCAAAGTTCTCGAGGCCAAAGAGCATCTCGTCCTCGACGACCGAGGCGACCATCTGCGTGTCGATGTCCTGCAGCACACTGCCGACGATTTGCGACACGTCGGTCAGCGAGACCTCGCAGGTGTCGTGGCCGTCAACTAACACGGAGCCATAAAAGGCGCCGGTGTAGTGGTGAGGCACGGCGCCCGACAGACAGGCGGCAAGTGTGGACTTACCGGTGCCCGAGGGCCCGATGATGCCGATGAAATCTCCCTTGTTCACGCTGAGCGAAACGTGGCAGAGCGCCTGCTCGGTTTGCGTGCCATAGGAGAACGAGACATCGTCGACGTTGATGATCGTTTCCATGGATACCTTTCATAGTCATTGGGGACGTTCTTTAATGACTAGTCGTTTAAGAACGTCCCCAAAAGCTCGTTGTTTGGGACAGTCTTTGGTGGTGAAGCACGGAGACGGCTTTACGAGGGGCCCAGGTTGGCGCGAAAGAGGAGCGAAGCGTACTTGGGTACGCGAGCGACGAATGAACGCCAAGATGGGGTCCCTCGTAAAGCCGAGCGGGTTAGTTGAGCCTAAGGGCCTTCTGGATGGGCAGGTAGAGGGCGCCGACCAGAATGGCGTTAAAGACGGCGGTCATGGCAACGACGGGCAGCATGGCGGCGGCGAGCTCGCCTACCACGCCGAGCATGGCCATCTTGATGATCATGAAGATGACGCCGGAGACAAAGGTGGTCAGGAAGGTTGCGACAATGGCGATGGCGGGCTTGACTTGACCGTTCTTGCCGGCGGCGTTGACGATGCCGGCCATGAGCATGGCGGCGATGCCCTCGGCGGCAAAATCAACGAACGGCGAAGTGGTGGTGATCTGGATCACGGCAGCCGAGATGAGGCCAATGACGAGCGCCTGGCCGATGTTGGGGCGAACGACCAGGATGGTGAGGCAGAAGGCCGAGATGATGAACTCGGGGCTGATCATGCCGCCCGAGATGCCCGAGATGGCCTTGCCGACGGTGAAGTTGAGGATGAAGCCGGCAGCGAGCAGGATGGCGAGCAGGACGAGAGCACGGACGTCGAGTTTGCCGCGGTCGGCGGTCTGGACGGTGCGGGGCTGGGCGGCGGTGGTGTTCTGAGACATGGTGAAAATCCTTTCGGAATGGGAGTGCAAGAGAAAAGCGGAGGCGCGTGATGCGAATGCGATCGGGCTCGAGATAGAAAAAGGCCCCCGGTCGAAACCGGAGGCCTTCCAATCACCTAGAGCGCAAAAACAGGCGTGAGGGACTCACTGTCGACCGATCGTATTCGCATCACGCCACCACCAGTTGTTGAGAGACTTCATCGTGTTCTTCATGTTGGTGGCTCCTTTCGTGATGCCGTGGCGCGGTCGCACCTAGTTGCTGTTGCGCTGCACTATAACACAGCGAAGTGTGTGCGGGGAAATCTTTTTAAAAAGATTTCAGGCGGGTTTCCCGCCGGTCAAAAGAGCGGGCTGAGCGGGCGAGGCTGCCATTGCTGCCTTGCCCGCTCAGCTAAGACGTTACTCCTTATTGCGACGGTAGAGGAAGTAACCGCCCGCGGAGATGACGGCAACGCCAGCGATGGCGAATGCAGCCACCACGCGGCCATCAAAACGATCACCGGTGGTGGGCAGGCCGCCCTTGGTGTTCGTCTTGTTGGTGGTTACCGTGGTTGTGGTGTCCGACTTGCCAGGCTTCTCGGGCTTGGTGGTGGGCTGCTCGGGCTTAGCGGGCTGCTCGGGGGTACCGGGCTGCTCAGGAGTACCAGGCTGCTCGGGAGTGCCAGGCTGATCTGGGGTTACCGGGTCGGTGGCAAGAGCGTCTTT
The DNA here is from genome assembly GCA_902470265.1 of uncultured Collinsella sp. Taxonomy (GTDB): domain Bacteria; phylum Actinomycetota; class Coriobacteriia; order Coriobacteriales; family Coriobacteriaceae; genus Collinsella. The sequence continues at coordinate 1,707 of CABRFW010000013.1, read as the reverse complement.
GGCGTAGGTGATGGACACCTTGAGGCCGTTGGTCTCGGTGTTCAGGTCGCTCGGAGTGAAGGGCTCGTCAAAGTTTCCGGCCTTCTGATAGGCGCGCATCTCCTGGAGCAGGGCCTTGCACTTGACGTAGGTGTTCTCGGTAGCAGCCTTGCCGGCCTTGTTGGCCAGAGCGGTGCGGCCCTCGGTGGTCGTTTCGGCCAGCATGGCGGCGTCAACTTCCTTGTTCTGCTCGATGAGCTCATTCTGGAGCGCATCGAGGTAGGCACGGACGCTGATACCAAGGGTGTCAGGGTTCTCAAAGCAGAGCGAGCTGATGTCCATGAGAACGTAGTTGATTGAGTTCTCGGGCTCCTCGTTGTACACGACGTCAGTCTGTTTGCAGTGATCGAAGGAGACGGTCTGATCGCTGAAGTACGGGCTGACCTCAGTTATCAGAGCGGAGTACAACGGGATGGCGACGGAATACGCAGCGCGGGAGAGCATCTCCCACTGGATGGTGGCAACCTGGGGATCAAGGCCGCGACGAATCTGGAAGAGGTTGATCTCGGTGTTGCGCTCGGTGCCGATGGCGTAGGCGCCGTCGGTGTTGGCGTTAAGGCCGGGGACATTTTCGCCGCGGTTGCCAAAGGCACGAATCAGCTCAAAGGTGCTCCAGCCAGACTTGCCAGGCTTGAAGAACAAGGGCTGGATCTCGCTGACGGATGCGCCGACGCTGCCGTTGTCGTTGACGATGGTGTAGTCGGCGTCCTTGGTAAGCGGGTTCATGAAGTAGTCTCGGCCCTGGACATAGCGAGTCCACTGATGCATGCCAGTCTTATCGAGTCTCTCGCCATAGGTTCTGGCAACATCGAACTTGCCGTCGGTGTACTCGGCGAAGCCCTTTTCTTCGGGCATGGATTGGATCTTTTCAGAGTGGAGGCAATTCTCGGTGTCATTGAGGTCGACATCGTAGTTGAGGCTCCCGATATTAGGGTTGAGCGACGCGACGTCGTCGGTGAGCTTCATGGCGATCCACTGATGGCCGGAAAGTCCGGCGAACAGCCAGGTCTCATTGTTGTCGGCGATGATGATCTGGTCGTTGGTGCAGATGCCCTGGTCGTCGACCAAGCTACCGAGAAGCTCGACGCCCTCGCGGGCCGTGGCGCTCTCGCCCAGGATGACACTGGCGTAGTTGTACTCACCGATACCGGTTTCCTCGGTGACGGGGTCGGCCTCCTCGGCCTTCTCGTTGTAGGAGGTGCTCAGCGTGGCAGAGCAGGAGACGCCCTTCTCGTTGATGCCGGCCTCGGAATAAGCGTCATAGCGATCTTCCCACTGAGAGGGGTTGTCGCGAACGAAGGTGTAGCGGTAGGTTGCGCCCTTGGACTTGTACTTAAAGCCGGATTCGAGCGATGTGTACTCGCTGCCGTCCTTGTGCGCGGGCTCGATGCCAAAGTGCTTGATGTAGCGTGCGCCAAAGTCTTCTGCGCGGCCGTAGTACGTGTTGCCGTCCGCCGTGAGCTTGCTGCCCATGTAGATCTGCGTGCAGGCGAGCGCAGACGTCGGCATGGACATGATGGTCGCAGCTCCAAAGGCGAGGCCTATGCCAAGCTTTTTGAGCGCGTTGACGGGGTGAGTTTTCCTCATTTTCCCTCCCAGCGTGCGAAAGCTCTCCGTTGCCAGAGAGCTTCAGCCAATAAAGACACCCCATTAGCGTAACGAACTGGA
>CABRFW010000012.1 GCA_902470265.1 uncultured Collinsella sp. | reverse complement strand
CCGCTGGGGACTGGTGCGCGACTACGCGCGGCGCTTCATGGCCCACGCCAGCAGCAGGGCTGCCACACCGGCAGCGAGTACGGCACCGGCCATGGCGTACGCGCTGTCGCCGGACTGAGGCAACGTCTTCTTGCTAGCCTTCTTCTTGGACTTAGACGTCGTAGTCGTGGTCGTAGTAGTCGTGGTAGTCTGGCCAGGAGCGGGCTTGGCTGCCTCGGCAACGGTGAAGGTCGTCTCGGCAGTGCCCGTGGCCGAAACCACGCTCAGCTTGTGCTCGCCCACGCCGAGCGTCTTCAGGAAGCTCGCCTTGAGCGTCACGATCGTAGAGCCCTCGGTGAGCACGTAGTTCTCGGCCGTGACCTCCTTATCGTCAACCAGCACCTTCTGGAAGAACTCGAGCGGCGCGTTCGAACGGAAGCTCAGGTCCTTCGCGGCGTCGACCACCATCGTCTGACCCTTGCCGTCGGTGATCACGGGCTTCAGAATCGCGATCTCCTCGGTCTTGCCCTTCTCGTCGCAGACGGTGCACTCTTGATGCTTCTCGCCCTTGGCCTCAACGGTCGCCGGCTTGTCGACGACCCACTCAAAGGTGTGCCCGGCCTTGTCGATGATGTCGCCGCAGCGGCAGACATGCCAGTGATTCGTGACATCGTGCGCCCAACCCGTGACGGTCGGGCTCGTGCTTGAGCACGCCCTCGACCGTCACGTTCACGTCGTGCTCGACGCCCTTAAGCTCAAAGGTGCCGGTGTCGGAGAGCTCAACGGCCTTACCGTCAACCTTTACGGCGTAGTCCTTGCCCGCAAAGTACGCGCTGTCGATGCTCATGGTGAGCGTTGCGGCGCCGTGCCAGTCGAGCTCGGTTGCCGTCGCGGTGAGCGAGTAGCCCTCCTGGGTGGCCGGCAGTGCCACGACCAACTTGCGACCGGCGGCCACGGTGACCTCGGTGACAGGCGAGGCATCATGGTTGGCCTTGGCCTGGTAGCGCACCTCGTACACGCCGGCGGCGAGATCCTTGAGCTCGGTCACGTCCTTGCCCACAGCCTGGTAATCGGCGGCATCCTTGGCGCGCCACTCCATCGTCGCGTCGACGCCCGTGATCTTGCCGTCACGCTTGCCGCTCACGGTCTCGGCCGTAGCCTGAATCACCGGAGCGTCCTGAGCGGCGTTCTTGATGGAGAACCCACGCGTCAGGCCCTCGGTCGGCAGCGCATAGTTGCCAGCGGCCTTGCCCGTCAGAGCGCTGAGGGTCGCCTGATACGAATCGCCAGCCTCGACCTGGGAGCCCACGACGGTCGCGCCAAGGTCATCCTCGCCGATGACGTTGCCGAGCGTTGCTTCGGGGCAGTGCTCCTTGCCGTCGTAGACAAACTCGCTGGTACCCCACGTCACGGTAAGCAGGCGCTGGTTGATGGTAAACACGCCATCGACGAACGTGATGTTGTAGTTGGAGTTGGCGCTCTTGGCCTGCGTCAGGTGCAGAGCATAGCCGCCATCACGCACGTTGTCGTTATCTTCGCGCTCGATCTCGAGGCCCTCAAGAGACTCGCTTTCAACAAGCTCGCCGGATGTGATCGCCCACGTAAACACGGGGTCAGCCTCGCCGTAGGTCTTAGAAGCGTCCTGGGCGGTGACCGTAATCGCGCGCGGCTTGACCTCGAGCGCGACCTCGCCCTCGGCAGTTGCACCGTCAATCGTCACCTTGTAAGCAACAGTCAGCGTGCCAACGTCGCGGATCTTGGGGGCCTCGGGGGACCAGCTCTTGCCGTCGGTGCTGTACTGGGCCGTCGTGCCCTCGGGCAGGCTCGTCGCATCGACCGTATGGTACGCGCCGTCGTACTCGCCGGAGTAGCCAACAATAGCGGCAGCCGGAATCTCGACTGCAGGCAACGCATGTCCACAGACCGTGCACTGCTGATGCTTGGAGCCAACCTCGGTTGTCGTGGGCGCCTTGTCGACAACCCACTCAAAGGTGTGCGCACTCTCGTCAATCTTCTCGCCGCAGGTGCACTCGTGCCAGTGCGTATTGTCGTCGGAGAGCCACTTATCGTTCACTGCCTCGTGCTTGCGCACGCCCTCGACCGTGACGACGAGGTCGCTCTCGGCGTTCAGAACAGTGAACTCGCCACGCGCGTCGGGCGTCACAACGACATTGTTGACCTTGACGGCGTAAGAGTCGTTGTCAGTAAAGTAGCCGCTCTCGATACTGACAGTGAGGGTGGTTGATCCGTGCCAGTCAAGCTCGTCCGGGTTCGCCGTGATCGTATAGCCGATCTGCTTGGTAGGCAGCGTCACGACAAACTTGCCGCCAGCGTTAACGGTAACCTCGGTGGCGGAGGAGGCATCGTGGTCACTATCGGCGCGGTAGCGCACCTCATACGTGCCGACGGCGCGGTCCGTAATCTCAGTCACGCCATCGGGCACGCCCTGATACTCGCCAGATCCCTTGGCTCGCCACTCCATCTTAGCGTCGACGCCCGTGATCTTACCGTCGGACTTGCCGCTCACAGTCTCGGCCGTGGCCTGGACCTTCGGCGCACCCTGGGGTGCCTTCTTGATGGAGAACTCACACGTCAGGCCTTCGGCGGGAAGCTTGTAGTTACCTGCGTCGTCGCCTGTCAGTTCGGTAATTTTCGCCGTGTAGGTGCCGGCTTTGACCTTGGCGCCTTCGACGTACGCGGAGATATTGTCATCGCCGACGACGTTGTGGAGCTTCGCCTGGGGGCAGTGCTCTTCGCCGTCGTAGGTGAACTCAGTAGTGGTGTCCCACGTTACGGCGAGCTCGCGCTTGCCGATCGTAAAGGTGCCATCCTTGAACGTAATCTTGTAGTTGGGGTTGGCGCCTTCGGACTGCGCTACCGTCACGGCGTAGCCGTCCTTGCGCACGGCCTCGCCGAGCTCGCGAGAGACGGTGATGCCCTGGAGGCTCTCGTCCTTGACAAGCTTGCCCTTGGTGACCTCCCAACCCAGCGCGGGATCAGAATCGCCGTACGTCTTGGAGGCGTCCAAAGCGGAAACCGTGATCGCGAGCGGAGTAACCTCGAGTGTCACCTGGCCCTCAACCGCCGCGCCATCAATCGTGACGCGATAGTCGACCGTCACACTGCCGACATCCTTGATGCTGGGCGCAACGCTCGTCCAGCCGCCGTCAGCAGCCTTGTATTCAACGACGGAACCTTCGGGCAGGGCCGAGGCATCGACAGAGTGGTCCTTGCCGTCATATTTGCCTGAGTAACCCTTAACAGCCAGGGCCGGAATCTCTACCGCGCCCGACTCGTGGCCGCACACGGAGCACTTCCCGTGCTTGGAGCCGGTCTCGGTAACCGTCGGCTGCTTGTCGATTGTCCATTCATACGCATGTTCGGCGTACATCTTAATTGTGATGGTCTCTTTATTGCCGGCAGTGTCCGTAGCCACGATTACATGCTCAGTACCGGCATCGCCTTCAGCGGCCTTAACCGTGTACTTTCCGTCCTTGCCAGCCTTGAGCTCCTTGCCGCTATCGGTAACCGTCACCGTCTCGTCGCGATCATCGAACACGTCAAACGAAACGCTCTCACAGTAGGCCTTATCTACCCACAGGTCATAAATGGTGGGGGCGTAAGTGTCCACGTAGGTATAACGTTCTTCATCCCATTTGCCGCCGCAAACCCTGCAGACCTTTTGACGAACACCATCGGCCTCAGGCGTGGCGGGCGTAACGATCTCATATTTCCACCTGCAGGGCTGGCGCTCCTGTTCCTTCTTGCAGTACTTGCAGAGCTTAACGTGGCTACCTTCGCCATTCGGCTTCCAAACTGCATTGTCGGCAACAGCATGGGATCCCGGCTCGATCTTGACCTCAGCATCGGCCGACGCATTGTGGTTGTTGTCCTCGGCATAGCGGACGTAATACGTTCCCGATTTCGCAAGACCGGTCAGCTTATCGTCAGACGTTATCTTCTGGTAGTCCTTGCTCAACTCGTGGCGGTATTCCATTTTCTTGGTGACGCCCGAGATGGAGCCGTCCTTGCTGTTGCACGTAGTCCAATTATTGCCCACGAGGTCAGCCGGTGCGTCCTGACCGACCTTGGAAATCTTCACGGTCGCGCTGCCCTTGGCGGTCAGGTAGCCAGAAGCCGTCACACGGTAGCAGGTCGTGTACTCGGCCGCATTGCGATAGGTCGGCTTGTCCGTCGTCCAATCACCGCCGTCTTCGCGGTACTCAATTTTCATATCTGCCGGAACAGGGTCGTTCTTAACGTTGACCGTAATGCCGTGTTTTTCGCCGTCATAGGCACCCTCAAAGCCGGTGACCTCGAGGTCAAAACGCGCAACGTCAACAATCTCCCATTTGAGCGTCAGAACACTTGTGGTGCCGCCATCGGTCGTGAAGTTGCCCTTACCGATGACAATGCACTCGTATTGCCCTGGCTCGGTCTGCTTCAGTCCGGATTCACTTCGAGCGCTGAGCTCGTAATCCTTGCCCTCAACGAGATCGACCCACTCGCCGGCACCGTTCTTGAACTGTGCACTTTCAACGACAGGCTGATGCTCCTTGCCGTCATAGGCATACTTGCCCGCACCCTTACCGCCGTCTTTAAGGATGAACTTGTAGGATTGATTCTTGACCAAGCGACGCTGCGAAATCTCAAAAGACTTCTTGCCCTCGAGCGTCTGGCCAGAGGCAGTCTTAAAGCTCGTAACGACATAGTAGTAGCCGGCGTCCGTCGGGGCGCCCTTGAGCTTGGTGCCGTTTTTATATGCCTCGGCGTCCGCCTGAGACTTGCACTGATACCACGTGAATTCATCGCTGGCCGTTACGCCCATCTGCTCCAGATTCCACGCGCCGTCCTTATTCAAAGCAATCTTGACCGGACAGCCGTCATAGACAAGCTCAGTGCTCTGAGAGCTCGTTGCCTTGGACATGGAGAGCTTGTACGTGGCCGTCAGGTACTTTTTGGGCTTGCCGTCCTCGCCCATACCATATTCACACTCGCCGTTGCGGAACGGGCCCACGCACGATGCACGAACGCCCAAACCGTCAGCTTCGACCTTCCACTTATGCTGATGAATGGTCTCGCGGAAGGTGAGGTCGCCGTTAAGGTTCACGACCTCGTACTTGTCGGAGTTGTCGTCGTTCTCGGACGAGCCGTCAGGCACAACGCCTTCGATCTTGTTGGATTCGCAGGTGCCAAGGACACGCGACTTTACGCCATTACTGTCCGCGGTCTCCTCAATCGAGATCCAAACATTGTCTCCATAGCCTCCGCGTACGGAGAAGTCAGACGCGATGTTCAGCGCCGGAACGTTGGCATCGACACTCTTTTTCTTCGGGACATACAGGCTCTTGGCGGTTCCCGTAGCTTTATCAGCTTCAGTGTACTTGTCGCCATAATTAGTATCGCCGGCGTGACTGTTCTTCCAGTAGCTCGCGATTTCCGGCGATCCGTTGAGGGTAAGGGTTCCGGCGGCGTATACCACGCACGTATTGCCGCGTGCACCATAGCGTTCAATCGTGCCACCGTTTATGTTGCAGCGAGCGCTTCGTGCAACATTGAGGGCATCGACTGTCAAGGTGCTGTCGGCCGAGCTCGAGCGCGTGCTGTGGAAGTTGCTCATCTCGCAGCTGTTGAGGTTGACCGTAGCGTTGGTGACACCCATCACGCCGGCGACAGCATAGGTATTAAGGATAGAGGAATTAGCAAAATAACGAGACGCTTCGACCGAGTTGTAACTCCTGTTCGTCTGCCTGACGCCCGCGTTCTCCCCATTGTGACCGCTGAAGCTGCAATTGTTGAACGTCGCCGTCAATTTTGCGACAGCGCTTCCGTCTTTCGGCATCTTGAAACTGCTGTTGCCATCGACGGAAACAGCACCATTGAAGTCTCCAGACGTATCGTAGAACTCGCAGTCGGTAAAAGTCGCCGTGAAGGGGTTGATGTTGCCGCCAGTCGTATTCCGGCCTTCGCGAAAGAGATGTACGGGAACGGCATACTCTTGAGCATTGCCCGCTACCGCACCAGACTTGCCAGCATAGTCCTTAATCATCAGCTTACTGAAATTTGCAGACAGATTGCCCTTGGTGTTGCCAAGCGAAATCGCAGGCACCTTTTGTTCCATACTGCTGCTGTACCAGAGGGTGAGGTCTTGCGAATCATCGCCAATCCCCAGGCTAACCGAGATGTCACCCGAAGCATTTTTGTAGCCACCGTCGTAATATCGGTCGGTCAAAAACCCGCTTACGGACTGACTCCCTCCGCGCTCATCATGAAAGCTAATGATTGGATCATTGACACCGATGAACTCAATATTGCTGCCCTGCTTGATGTTGAACAGCCATCGATTTTGACCTACCGACGAGTTCGTATAGCTGTTCACGTAGACCGTGCCATCGATGTAAATCCTTACAGGATTAATCCGAGTCGCATCCGGGGCGTCGATGGTATAGCCCGAAGTAGGCGTGACCTCACCCTTGGCGGTCTTAAGCACATAGCTACCCGGCTCAGTAATTTGAACGGGCTTGGTGCCGCCCTGCTTAAGCGACAGCACCTCGGCATTCACTCCGTCGGGCATGACCTGCGTCTCGGCACTTGCCACCGCTGGCGTTGCCACGAGCGCGCAGGCCACGGTGGCGAGACCCAGCAGACGCGTCAACACAGCGCGCATCCCCATCTTCTTCTCCCTCATCACAGCTCCCCTTACCCCTATGCTTTCGCAATGCTCGTTATCGCTTGGAGCCGGCGACCGGCATGATTCCCCGTCCGACCGCCGGCATCGATTGACGTGTGTATCCATGGAGTATTGTGCGGTCGTCAAAGCTGACGCCCTGCCGCTTGGCGCGAGTTGCACGTCGTGGGGCGCAAACGGGGCACACCTCCGCGGGCGGCGCTCACCCAATGTGGCAAAATCGAACTACTAAGGGGGCCCGAATGCTCAAGATCATCGCCTGCGACGACGACGTCGCTTTTCTAGATAGACTGCACCGGATGATCGACCGCTGGTCGACCGAAACGGGCACGACGGTCGACGTTGCACTCGTCACGCGCGGCGAGGACTTGCTGGCCCGCCATGCCGCATCGCGCGCCGACATCATTCTGCTCGACATGATCATGCCGCTCGTCAACGGCATGGACACCGCGCGGGAGTTGCGCCAATCCGATACCGCCGTGCGCCTGGTGTTCCTCACCTCGTCGCCCGAGTTCGCGCTGGAGTCCTATGAGGTCCGCGCCTTCGACTACCTGCTCAAACCCGTGACTTACGAACGCCTGGCGCAACTGCTCGACGAGCTTTCGAGCATGCGACCCGCCGCGACCGATGAGCTCGTAACCAAAACGTCCTTTGGCTACCATGCCCTGCGCCTGTCCGATATCGAATACGCCGAGGCCCGCAACAAGCATGTGGTATTCCACCTGCGCGACGGGCGCGATATCGAGGCGCTCGAGCCGTTCCGCAACATCGAGGACCAGCTAGCCAAAAACGCGAGCTTCTTTAAATGCCACCGCAGCTACCAGGTCAACCTGCGCAATATCGACCACTTCAACCGCACGGATATCGTCATGCGCTCGGGCGCTTGCATCCCGCTGGCGCGCAGCTGCAAGCAGGGTTTCCAGGATGCCTACTTTGCGGCACGGTTCGAGGGCGGGAGGCGCTGATGCTCCCCACGGCCGAGATGATACTTTGGGTAATTCACCACGCAACGACCCTGCTTTTTGGCGTTTTTGCCTCGGCGGCGCTCTGCGGCATCGAGATCAACCGGCGTCATGCACTTGAGCTGGTGATGGTCAGCGCCGTAACCGGATGCGCATTCGGCCTCGCCGACGCCGTCGGCGGCGAACTTTTCGCCCGTCAGGCATATCCGTTCGTCGTGCATCTGCCGCTCGTCATCTATCTGTGCACGCGCTATCGCCTGAGCCCGCTGCTCGTTATGCTGGGCGTCACCAGTGCTTATCTGAGCTGCCAGTTCAGCAACTGGACAGGCATCGCCGCGTTCGCCGCCACCGACTCGCAAATCGCGTACTACGTGGCACGCATTATCACCACGGCCGTCGTCTTTGCGATCCTGCTGCATTGGGCAAGCGACATCGGTCCGCGCCTGGCGGTCAAAAGCCCTACCGAGCTCGAGATTCTGCTCATCCTGCCGCTCGTCTACTACATCTTTGACTACGCCACCAACGTCTACACCACGCTCTTCCACTCGGGCTCCGTGGTGACGGTTGAGTTTTTGGCGTTTGCGCTTTGCGCGTTCTACCTTATGTTTCTTGCTGTGTATCTGCGCGAATACGAGGCGAAGGAAATCGCCGAGCGCGAGCGCTGGATGCTCACGACCCGCGACAACGCAGCTATCAAAGAGCTCGAGGCTTGGCGCCAATCTGGACGTGAGCTTTCAGTCCTCCGCCATGACATGCGGCACTTCCTGCGCGGCCTTGCGGCTTTGATCGAGGAGGGCCACATCGACGAGGCGCTCGAGCGCATCGACGAGCTCTGTGAGACGAACGACCGCACCGCCGTGCGCCGCTACTGCGCCAACGACACGGTCAATATCGCGCTTTCGTCATTTAGCTCCGATATCAACCGAAACGGCATCACCGCCGATTTGCGCGCCGCCGTGCCCGAGAGCGTCCATGTAGCCGACGTCGATCTGTTTAGCGTGCTCTCAAACGCCCTGGACAACGCCATCGTCGCCGCAAGCGCCGCTCCCCAGGGCAAGCGATTTGTCGATCTTGACTTGCGTTGCGAGGACGGTCAACTGCTCCTTTTGGTCTCCAACACGTTTGGGCGCCCGCCGCGCATGGTCGACGGCATGCCCGTAGCCGGGCACACCGGACACGGCTTTGGAACCAAGAGCATTAAGCTTGCCGTCGAGCGCATGAACGGCAACTGCCAGTTCCGTATCAACGGCGACCGGTTTGAACTGCGCGCCGTGATGTAGGGACGCGACAGGCCGGCAGCCGCGTTCGACCCGCTGGGGCTGCCTTGTCGGCGCCGGACCGCTACAGCGGCGCGGCTGCCGGGGTCAGCTGTTTGATGTATGCCCACATGCGCTGCTTGGCGGCTTTGTCAGTGAGCGCCGCCTCAAAACCGTCGAGCGCGAGCACGCGACGACCCTGTACATGGGCGACCAAGCCAGGCTTGAGCATAGCGGTATCAAAGTCGTCGATTGCCACGAGCATGTCGGCATAGGTCTCGCGCATGGTATCGGCCGCGCGATCGTCCAGCAGCAGGACTGCCTCGGGGTCCAAAGCCTCAAGCGCCTCGCGGAACAGCTCGCACGGCAGGCCCTCGCCTGTCGCAACCGCTCCGTCACCCACGCCGGCAACACTTGCCAGCACGCAAAAATCCTCGGGCGCGTAGCCGATGGCACCGAGCGCCTTGCGCAGCGCGGCACCGTCCGGACCGGCAGCCAGCTCGCCGCCCGCACGCTCGGCATCGTCTAAATCACCTTTTACCAGCACAATCGGCGAGCACGCGTTGCCCGCGATACGCACGCCGCGACCCGCGAGCGATGCGAGCTCCTGCTCGGTCGCCTGGGCGATAACTTCTTTTTTCTGGCTTTGTGGCGTGGACATGCGCTCTCCAATCGTTTGCGTGCCCACCATTATATAAAAGAGCCACCTGCGAGTGGTTGCATTGCGGGCCGTTGGGTATAAGCACGGTCGTACTGAGTTTTACGCGGCCGAGCCGCGTCGCACTATGGAGGTCACCATGGCTGACATTAAGCAGATTACCCCCGAGAACTTCGATTCCATCGTTAACGACAGCCTTCCCGTACTTGTTGATTTTTGGGCACCGTGGTGCGGTCCCTGCCGTTCGCTCTCGCCCATCGTTGACGAAGTGGCCGACGAGCTGGCCGGCAAGCTTGCCGTCGCCAAATGCAACGTCGACGACAATCAGGACCTGGCCATGAAGTTTGGCGTCATGAGCATCCCCACGCTGGTCGTCTTTAAGAACGGCGAGGAAATCGACCGCTCCGTTGGCGCGCTGCCCAAGGCCAGGCTGCAGGCGCTGCTTGAGAAGCACCTGTAATACACCGGTCACGTGCTGCCGTCCATGAGCGGTTTTGCGCCGCTCACCGGAGAGCCGGGCGCTGCGCCCGCGACCACGGATAGTATGGTAATCACAAACAGCCCCCCAGTGAACGGGTGCGGGTCAGACGGACTCGCACCCGTTTTCTTATGCGGCGACGCGCAAAGCAGGCGTAGTAGAATCTGAACCACTGAATAGACCCGTACAAAAGGAGATTTCCCATGCATGACGTCGGAATGAACATGAGCCAGCTTGCCATGAGCGTCAAGCAGGTCGACGACACGATCGAGCTCGCCCACGAGTGGAGCCATCAGCTGCTGCATGCGACCGAGAACTTTGATATGGAGCGCATTGGCGCCAAGCTCGAGGCCGCCATGGCGGCGCTCCACGAGGCGCACGACGCACTCGAGGGCTACGAGGAGGCCATCGAGGCCGACCATAACTCCGTTGGCTCCGTAAAGCTGGTGTAGCGTGACCGAGCACGAGCACACCTGCGGGCACGAGCATTCGCACGGGCCGACCGGCGACGCAGACTGCCGTTGCAGCGGCTCCGCCTCCGAGCTGGTCCGTTTTTCGGTCACCGCGCCCGACGACCTGTTGCGCCGCTTTGACGAGCAGATCGCGCGCCGCGGCGACGTGGCCAACCGCTCCGAGGCTGTACGCGACCTGATTCGCGCATCGATTGCCAAGGAGCAGATGCGAACGCCCGACGAGCAGGTCATCGGATCACTCACCATGATTTACGACCATCACACCGGCGACCTGACGCGCCGCTTGGACGAGGTGCAACACGACTACACCGACGAGATCGTATCGACCATGCATGTGCACCTGGATCACCACAACTGCTTGGAGATTCTGGCGCTTAAGGGTCGCGGCGAACGTGTCTACGAGCTGGCTGACCGTCTGCTGGGCCTGCGCGGGGTTAAACACGGCGAGCTCACCTGCGCCGCCACCGAGCAGAGCCTGGGGCTGTAACAGCACACATTTCAACGAAGGAGGGTCGCATGCGACATGCGCATATCCATGTAACGGGCATTGTGCAGGGTGTCGGCATGCGACCGTTTGTGTATCGCGAGGCCATGGCGCACGGCATTTGCGGCTGGGTGCTCAACGCGGGCGATGGCGTGCATATCGAGGCGCACGCTCTAAGCGAGTCGCTCGACGAATTTGTCGACGCGCTTTCCGAACATGCGCCTGCGGCGTCTCGCGTGGAGCATGTCGAGGTTGTGGACCTAGCACCCGGCGACTGGGACGCCGCTAACGAGCAGGGCTTTCGCATTGTGGCGTCGCAGGATCAAACTGCCCACACGACGCTCATCTCCCCCGATATCGCCACGTGCGACGACTGCCTGCGCGAGCTGTTCGACCCCGCCGACCGACGCTTTCACTATCCCTTTATCAACTGCACCAATTGCGGACCGCGCTTTACCATCATTCGCTCGCTGCCCTATGACCGAGCGGCAACCTCGATGGATCGCTTTCCCATGTGCCCCACCTGCGCCGCAGAGTATGCCGACCCGCTCGATCGGCGGTTTCACGCGCAACCCGACGCCTGCTTTGAATGCGGGCCGCACATTACGTGGCGCGAGGCGGATCGCGACGTTGTACCAGCGGGTGTCGACGCAACACCAGCCGTCGGCTCCACGCGCGAGGCCAGCGATGCCATCATCGAACGCTGTGTCGAGCTGCTGGCAGGCGGCGGGATCGTCGCCATCAAGGGTCTGGGAGGATTCCATCTGGCCTGCGATGCCACCAACGAACAGGCGGTGTGCGAGTTGCGCCGTCGCAAGCGTCGCAGCAACAAGCCGCTTGCCGTTATGGTGCGCAGCCTTGCCGACGCCGAGCGCCTGTGTCACATTGATGGCGTTGAACGCGACCTGCTGGCCGGCAGTGTTCGTCCCATTGTGCTGTTGCGTCGCCGCGCAGCCGGCAGCGACACCCACGGCTCCCCCAACGCCCTCGAACTCGCGCCATCCGTCGCGCACGACTTGCCCGAGCTCGGCGTCATGCTCCCCTACACCCCACTTCAACATTTGCTGCTCGCCGCGGCTGCAGCGAACGGTATGCACGCAATCGTCATGACCAGCGGAAACCTGAGCGAAGAGCCCATCGAGACCGACGATGCCCTTGCATGGGAGCACCTTGTTGCCGCCGGCATCGCCGATGCGCTGCTCGGTAACGACCGCGCGATTCTGTCGCGCTACGACGACTCCGTGGTACGCTTGGTCGACGGCGACGTCATGCCCGTGCGTCGCGCACGCGGATATGCACCGCAACCGCTGTCGTTGCCGGCGCTCGACGGCACCACGCCCTGCGTACTCGCCTGTGGGCCGCAGCAAAAAGCCACGATCGCACTCACGCGCGAGGACGCCGACGGTCATACGACCTGTTTTGTGTCGCAGCATATCGGCGATGTCGAAAACGGCGCGACTTTCGATGCCTGGAGCGCCGCGCGCTCGCGTCTGGAAAACCTCTTTGACCTGGCGCCCGCCGCCTTGGCATGTGACATGCATCCCAGCTATCTGTCGAGCCAATGGGCACGCGAGCAGGCACGGGAGCATAATCTGCCGCTTATCGAAGTCCAGCACCATCATGCGCACATCGCGAGCGTAATGACAGAGGCGATTGTCGCAGGCCGGCTTGCGCCCGATGCACGCGTCCTCGGCATCGCCTTCGACGGCACGGGCGCCGGCACCGATGGCACCATATGGGGCGGCGAGTTTCTTATCTCCCATCTCGCCGATTTTGAACGCGTCGCGCATCTGCGCACTTGGACGCTTCCCGGTGGCGCCGCATCCGTACACGATGCCCGCCGCAATGCCTTTGCCCTGCTCAGCGAGCTCGACCTGCTCGAGCACCCGGGCGCCGCGGGACTCTTGGACAGCCTTGACGAGCAGACGCGCAGCATAACGGCAACGATGATCGAGCGCGGCATCAACAGCCCGCGCACCAGCAGCATGGGTCGCCTGTTTGATGCCGCAGCCGCGATTTTGGGCATTTGCGGCCAGGCAACCTACGAGGGCGAACCCGCCATCGAGCTCGAAGCCGCCGCCTGGCGTGCACTGGACAGCGAAATCGCCCGTTTTCCCGATGACAACGCCGGCTATTCCGCATCTGACCCATCGTGGTTGGACGGCTCCTATGTTCTGGACCAGAAAGCACTCTTTGAGGCACTTTTGGAGGGAATTGAAGCCGGAGCGCCCGCCGACAGGCTCGCGCTCGACTTCCATGTCGTCGTCGCGCGCTCCTCGGCACACATCTCCAGCGATATCTGCGTGCGCGAGGGCATCGACACCGTCGCCCTATCGGGCGGCGTGTTCATGAACCGACTCCTGCTTCAGCTCCTCACCCGCGAGCTCAAAAGCGCAGGCCTTACCGTCCTCGTCCCCCATACCGTGCCCGTCAACGACGGCTGCATCGCCTACGGTCAGGCGGCGGTCGCAAGCGCTCGTCTTGCGCAGATTGCATCGCAGTAGCTCGCTCTCGCACGCCGCCGTGCCCAGCCGTCTCACAGGCGTAACGCGTTTGCCCGCGAACCCCGCGAGCGCTACCATCAACTGATGGATTATTAAGCGCCCATCCAGCGCAAAGCGTCTAAAAGGGGAACAATATGTGCCTTGCCGTTCCCGGTAAAGTAGTCAAACGCGACGACGACCTCAAGGCCACCGTCGACATGATGGGCATCGAGCGCCCCGTGTCGCTACGACTCGTGCCGACGGCTCAGGTTGGCGACTATATTCTCGTGCACGCCGGCTTTGGCATCCAGATTGTCGACGAGCAGGAGGCGCAGGAGACGCTCGACCTGGTCAACACCATGACCGAGCTGGCCGAAGAAGACCAACTGGCCAGCAACCCGGCCGAGGCATACTAGTGGCGGCCGGACAGCCGGCTCGCTCCGGTATCGACTTTTCGGCATTTCGCGATTCCAAGCTGGCCCGCGAGCTCATCGATCGCATTTGCGAGCTTGTCGGCGACCGCACCATCAACCTTATGGAAGTCTGCGGCACGCACACCGTAAGCATCGGCCGCTATGGCTTTCGCTCCATTATGCCGGCCGGGCTCAAGCTGCTGAGCGGACCGGGCTGCCCCGTCTGCGTTACCGCCAACCGCGACATCGACCACGCAATCGCGCTCGCCAACATAGACGGCGCCATCATCACCACCTTTGGCGACATGATGCGCGTGCCCGGATCGTCCACCTCGCTTGCCGCGCAAAAGGCGGCGGGGCGCGACATCCGCATCGTTTACTCTCCGCTCGACGCACTCGACATTGCCGAGCAAAATCCCGAACGCCCGGTTATCTTTATGGGCGTCGGCTTTGAGACCACAACGCCCACCATTGCCGCCGCCATCCTGGAGGCCGACGCGCGCGGGCTCCAGAACTTCTCGGTCTACTGTGCTCACAAGACCACGCCGCCGGCTCTGCGCGCGATCTCCAACGACCCCGAGACGACCATCGACGGCTTTATCCTGCCTGGTCACGTCGCTACCATCACAGGCCTGGCACCCTTTGGGTTTTTGGTCGATGAGTTCGAGACCCCGGGCGTGGTCACCCGGGTTGAGCCGGTCGATATCTTGCAGGGCATCTGCATGCTGGTCCAGATGGTTG
>CABRFW010000011.1 GCA_902470265.1 uncultured Collinsella sp. | reverse complement strand
TCTGGGGCGTCATCGACCTGGTCACCATGACTGCATGGGACTTCAAGGCCGACGAGAAGGGCATGACCTACCCCGAGCCGATGGACGAGATCCCGGCTGAGTTTGCCGACATCGCTGCCACCAAGCGCGAGGAGCTCCTCGACGCTGCTGCCAGCTTTGACGACGAGCTCATGGAGAAGATTCTCATGGAGGAGGACTTCACCGTCGAGGAGCTCAAGGCTGCTCTGCGCAAGGGCGTTCTGGCCAACGAGCTCAACCTCGTCTTCGTGGGTTCCGCCTACAAGAACAAGGGCGTTCAGGAGCTGCTCGACGCTGTCGTCGACTACCTGCCCAGCCCGCTCGACGTCGAGGCCGTCACCGGTACCGATCCGGACACCGGCGAGGAGATTCAGCGTCATCCTTCCTTCGACGAGCCCTTCTCCGGCCTGGTCTTCAAGATCATGACCGACCCGTTCGTCGGTAAGCTCACCTATGTCCGCGTTTACTCCGGCCGCGCCGAGTCCGGCTCCTACGTGGTCAACGCTTCCAACGGTCAGCGCGAGCGCCTCGGCCGCATCCTCGAGATGAACGCCGCCGAGCGTATCGACCGTGACGACGCTGCCGCCGGCGACATCGTCGCTTGCGTCGGCTTCAAGAACTCCACCACCGGTGACACCCTGTGCGCCGAGGGCAAGGAGATCGTCCTCGAGAAGATCGAGTTCGCTAAGCCCGTTATCGACGTTGCCATCGAGCCCAAGACCAAGGCCGAGCAGGACAAGATGTCCCTGGCTCTGACCAAGCTCGCCGAGGAGGACCCGACCTTCCAGGTGTCCACCAACCACGAGACCGGCCAGACCATCATCGCCGGCATGGGCGAGCTGCACCTCGAGATCATCGTCGACCGTCTGCTCCGCGAGTTCAAGGTTGACGCTAACGTTGGTAAGCCCCAGGTTGCCTACCGCGAGACCGCTGGTCACGACGTCGAGAAGGCTGAGGGCAAGTTCGTCCGTCAGTCCGGCGGTCGCGGTCAGTACGGCCACGCCGTCATCAAGCTCGAGAAGATGGAGGAGGGCTTCGGCTACGAGTTCGTCAACGCTATCGTCGGCGGCGTCGTGCCCAAGGAGTACATCCCGTCCATCGACAAGGGCATCCAGGAGGCCCTGAACACCGGTGTTATCGCCGGCTTCCCGGTCCTCGACGTTAAGGTCACCCTGTTCGACGGTTCTTACCACGAGGTCGACTCCTCCGAGGCCGCCTTCAAGATCGCCGGTTCCATGGCTATCAAGGACGCCCTCAAGAAGTCCGATCCGCAGCTGCTCGAGCCGATCATGGCTGTCGAGGTTGAGACCCCCGAGCAGTACATGGGCGACGTTATGGGCAACCTCTCCGGTCGCCGCGGCAAGATCGAGGGCATGGAGGATCGCAAGAACAGCAAGCTCATCCGTGCCAAGGTGCCGCTGGGCGAGATGTTCGGTTACGCTACCGACCTTCGCTCCCAGACCCAGGGCCGTGCATCCTACACGATGCAGTTCGACTCTTATGAGCCCGCGCCCAAGTCCATCGTGGACGAGGTCATGAGCAAGAACGCCTAAGTTCGAGCTCCCTGTTACGTAATCCGCGAGAACATCTCTCGCACTCTTTGGAGGTTTAAGTTGGCTACCCAGAAGATCCGCATTCGCCTCAAGGGCTATGATCACGAGGTCGTCGATCAGTCCGCGAAGCTCATCGTCGAGACCGCTCAGAAGACCGGCGCTCGCGTTTCCGGTCCTGTCCCCCTGCCCACCGAGCGCAACCTGTACACGGTTATCCGCTCGCCGCACGTGAACAAGGACTCCCGTGAGCAGTTCGAGATGCGCACCCACAAGCGCCTCATCGACATCCTCGACCCCACCTCGGGCACCGTTGATTCGCTCATGCGTCTCGACCTCCCCGCTGGCGTCGACATCGACATCAAGCTCTAAGCGATATTGCTCATAGCTTATAGAGCCCCGCTGCCATCTTGGTAGCGGGGCTCTTTTGTTTTGAGTTTAGATTTTGGGATAGCGAATTCGTCTGCCGAGCTGATGGCTGCGGCGCCCTATTCGCTCAGGGGGCGCAAGGACGCTTCTTCGAAGTGGAAGACGCACAAGCCGCTCTCGGTCTCAATGCTTGCGCGGCCGCAATCGTCGACCGTTCTAAATATGCCGCGTGCCAGCTCGTCTCCAGCGGGGGAGCGGGCGATAACGTGCTCCCCAATCCAATTGAGGTGTGCGACATATTCGTCGTGGACGGGCGCGAGCGGTCCGGCGTTTTCTTCCATGGCGTTGAGGCGCTCTGCCCAGGTATCTACAGCGTCTATAACTGCGTGATAGACCTCATCGAGGAGCATGTCGACGGCGGGAACGCTCTCGTTGAGGTCCGAGAGGCCAATTGCCGCCAGGCCGCCATCGGGCACCTCTTGGGGCGTGTAGTTTACGTTGACACCAATGCCGCAGACGGCGAAAGGTTTGCCTTCGTTATCGCGTGCGGCCTCGACCAGAATGCCGCCGAGTTTGCGTCCTCGCGCGACCAGGTCGTTGGGCCATTTGAGGCCAATCTCGTTTGCAAGACCTTGCTTTTCGAGTGCTTCGAGCACCACTAGGCCGCTGACGGCGGCAAGACCAGAGTACTTTGCGGGATTAACGCATGGACGCAGGACAATCGAAAGCAATAGGTTGCCGGCGGTTGAATCCCACTTGTGGCCGCGCCGGCCGCGTCCTGCCGTTTGCGCGCGGGCGGCAAGTCCTGTGCCGTGCGGCGCACCCTGTTTTCCTGCCTCGAGCAGGTCATCGTTGGTCGATCCGGTTACGTCGACAATCGTTAATTGGGCATCCATAGCGGCTGCTACCTCCTTATTGAATAAGTGAATGACGCAATGGTGTCGAGAGATAGACACAATGTGAAGCCTTTGTCGCATTTGGACAATTTAATGTTAACACGTCAACAAAGACTGAAATGCGTTATCCTCTCTTGGTCGATGTAAACACGTCAACAACTCAAAGGAGGTTAGTGATGGGTTTCACGATTCTTGGAACAGGCTCGGCGCTTCCTGAACGCAGCGTTTCCAATGACGAGCTGTCTGAGTTCCTCGATACCTCGGATGAGTGGATTTTTACCCGCACGGGTATCAAGAGCCGCCACGTCTGCACCACCGAGTCACTTGACGACCTTGCCGTAGCGGCGAGCGAGCGGGCACTCCAGGTGTCCGGAATCGACGCGAGCCAGCTGGATCTGATCGTCTGTTCGACGACGACGGGTGACCACCTTGTTCCCGCTGAGGCGTGTGCCGTTGCTGAGCGACTAGGCGCGACGTGCCCTGCCTTCGATGTCTCGGCGGCTTGTGCCGGCTTCGTATTTGCGCTCGATGTCGCCGAGGGCTATATCGCCCGCGGTCGCGCCGAGCGCGTGCTTGTCGTTGCTGCCGAGCAGATGACGCGCGCGCTCGACTGGAACGACCGTGCCACCTGCGTGCTCTTTGGCGATGGGGCAGGCGCCGCAGTGATTGAGGCTGGGGGAGACAGTCCCCTTGCCGTTGAGCTTTCGACGGCGCCCGACGTCGAGACGTTGCGCGTTCCCGGTCTGGTCGGTACCTCGCCGTTTAAGGCTTCCGCAGATAGCGCGAGCGTGCTGTCCATGAATGGCCGCCGCGTGTTCAAGTTCGGCGTCAACGCCATCTGCGACACGGTCCATAAGCTTGCGATCGATGCGGGCATTTCGGTCGAAGACATCGATCATTTTGTATTCCATCAGGCTAACGAACGAATCCTGAGCCAGGCGGTCAAGCGCCTGGGCGTGCCGGACGAGCGCGTGGTTCGCACGTTGCGCGAGACCGGCAACATTTCGAGCGCCTGCATTCCGCTTGCCCTCGACCGGCTGGCAAACGCCGGTGCACTTCACACAGGCGACACCATCGCCTTGGTTGGATTTGGCGCCGGTCTGGATATAGGTGGCTATCTGCTTCGTTGGAAGTAGTCGCACATAGGAAATAAAAACGCCCTAGGGCACAACCAAAGGAGAACTACCATGGCAGATCAGAAGACCTTCGAGCGCGTTTGCGACGTTATCCGCGAGACCGCCGGTCTTGACGATGTCGAGATGAAGCCCGAGTCCACGCTCGAGGAGATTGGTCTCGACAGCCTGGGCACCGTCGAGATCCTCGTTGCCGTCGAGGACGAGTTTGGCATCCAGCTCGATACCGAGGAGAACCCCAAGACGGTCGGCGAGTTCGCCGATACGGTCGAGGCGGCATTGGAGAAGTAGAGATGCTCAAGACTCCTCTCTGCGATCTGCTCGGCATCGAAAAGCCCGTGTTCCAGGGCGGTATGGCCTGGATTGCCGATGCCTCGCTGGCGTCCGCAGTGTCCGAGGCGGGTGGCTTAGGCATCATCGCGGCCATGAACGCCGACGCCAACTGGCTGCGCGACCAGATTCACGAGCTGCGCGCCAGGACGGATAAACCCTTTGGCGTCAACGTCATGCTCATGAGCCCGTTTGCCGACGAGGTCGCGCAGGTCGTGATTGACGAGCGAGTGCCGGTCGTCGTGACGGGTGCCGGCAATCCCGCCAAGTACATGAAGGCGTGGAACGAGGCGGGCATCAAGGTCATCCCGGTCGTTGCCTCGGTGGCGCTGGCGCGCCTCGTGGCACGTCGTGGAGCCACGGCGGTTGTTGCCGAGGGTACCGAATCGGGCGGCCATATTGGCGAGACCTCGACGATGGCACTGGTGCCGCAGGTCGTCGATGCGGTTGACATTCCCGTCGTGGCCGCCGGCGGTATTGCCGACGGCCGCGGCGTGGCGGCCGCCTTCTTGCTGGGCGCCGAAGGCGTGCAAGTGGGTACGCGCTTTCTGGTCGCAGACGAGTGCACCGTCTCGGAGCAGTACAAAGAGATGGTCCTGAAGGCCAACGACACTTCAACGCGTGCGACCGGTCGCTCGACGGGACATCCAGTGCGCGCCCTCAAGAGCCCCTTCACCAACGCCTATGCCAAGAGCGAGGGTTCCGGCGCGAGTGCCGAGGAGCTCGGTGCTATGGGAACCGGTGCGCTGCGTAAGGCCGCCAAGGACGGCAACTACGAAGAGGGTTCGTTTTTGTGTGGACAGATTGCCGGCATGGTCAACGAGCGCCAGAGCGCACGCGAAATCGTTGACGACCTGGTCGATGGCGCCGAGCACGTCCTGAAGGGTGCGTGCGCATGGGTGGCGTAGCGTTTTTGTTTGCCGGCCAGGGTGCCCAGCACCCCGCGATGGGCGTCGACTTGATCGAGACATCGCCGGCGGCCGCCGAGGTGTTCGCCATTGCCGATGAGGTGCGCCCGGGGACGAGCGAGCAGTGCCGGAGCGCCTCCAAGGAGGAGCTCTCGCAGACCGAGAACACGCAGCCTTGCGTGTTCGTTCACGACCTGGCAGCGGCTGCCGCCCTGCGTGAGCGCGGCGTGGTGCCTGTCGCCTGTGCGGGATTTTCGCTGGGCGAGGTCGCCGCGCTCACCTTTGCGGGCGCGTTCGATACGCGAGCGGGCTTTGAGCTCGTGTGCGAGCGCGCGGCGCTGATGGCCGCGGCTGCCGAGCGCCATCCGGGCGGCATGCGCGCCGTCATCAAGCTCGATGCGGAGCAAGTCGAGAACCTGGCAAAACAGGCCGGCGAGGACTGCTGGCCGGTCAACTACAACAGTCCGCAGCAGACGGTTGTTGCCGGAGCGCCCGAGGCGCTGCAGGAGCTCGACGTCCTAGTAAAAGAGGCTGGCGGCCGCGCCATGAAGGTCGCGGTGTCGGGTGCATTCCATAGCCCCTATATGGCAGAGGCGACTGAGGGGCTGGCGACGTATATCCAAGCCGGCCACGCGCCGTCTCCGCTGCTGATTCCGGTCATAGCGAACATGACGGCGGCGCCCTATCCGGAGGACCCGCGAGCGGCATCGGATGTCTTGGCCAACCAGGTGAGCCATGCCGTGCGCTGGGTCGATACGCTGCATGCTTTGCAGGATCAAGGCATCGACACATTTATTGAGGTCGGCCCCGGCAAAACGCTGTCCGGCCTGGTCAAGCGTACGTTGAGCGACGTTCGCGTGTATTCGTGCGAGACGGCCGAGCGGGTCGCAGCTATTGCCGACGAGCTCGCATAGTCCACAGGGCTGTAACCCGAAAGGAATGACATGGGCAACTTGAACAATGGCGCGCTCGAGCGCAACGACTCACGTCGCGTGGCACTGGTTACGGGCGGCTCGCGGGGTATCGGCCGCGCCTGTGCTATCGGTCTGGCGGAGGATGGCTACGATATCGCCGTCGTCTATGCCGGCGGCGTCGATGCGGCGCGCGAGACGTGCGACGCCTGCGCGGCGGCTGGCGCCACGGCGCGCTCATATCAATGTGACGTGGCCGACCCCGCTGCCGTCAACGCGTGCGTGGAAGCGGTCCTCAACGACTTTGGCTCCATTTGGGCGCTCGTCAACAACGCTGGCATCACCCGCGATGGCCTGCTCATGCGCATGGGCGATGACGCCTTCGATCGCGTGCTCGATGTCAACCTTAAAGGAACGTTTAACACGACGCGCGCGCTCACCAAGACCTTTATGCGCCAGCGCGGCGGCTGCATCGTCAACATGAGCTCGGTTGTGGGCCTGATAGGCAATGCCGGGCAGGCCAACTACGCTGCCTCCAAGGCGGGCGTGATCGGTCTGACCAAGGCGGTGGCGCGCGAGCTTGCGCCCCGCGGTGTACGAGTGAACGCGGTCGCCCCCGGGTTTGTCGAGACAGATATGACGGCAAAGCTCTCGGAGAAGGTGCGTACGGTAACCGAGGAGCAGATTCCCCTTAAGCGTATGGCGCAGCCCGAAGAGGTGGCCGGTGTGGTGCGATTTTTAGTGAGCGATGCGGCTGCCTACATTACGGGCGAAGTCATACGCGTCGACGGCGGAATGGCGATGTAGAAAGCAAGCCGGGTAAGCGGCTTGGATGAGGAGACCATGATGGAACAGAGAGTTGCAATCACCGGTATCGGTGCCGTGTCGCCGCTCGGCAACACCGCGCTTGCCACCTGGGCGGCAATGTGTGCTGGCACGTGCGGCATCGGCCCGATCACGCACTTCGATACCGATGCGTTTGCCGTCAAGGTGGCAGCCGAGGTCAAGGGCTTTGACGGCAACGAGTACTTTGGCAAGCGTGACGCCAAGCATCTGGACCCCTGCGTTCAGTTTGCGATGGCGGCTTCGGACGAAGCCATGCACGATGCGGGCTTTGATGTCGAAGGCGCCATCGATCGAGAGCGCCTGGGCGTCTACGTGGGCTCGGGCGTGGGCGGCATGACGACGCTCGTCGACAACGTCCATACGATTGCCGAACGTGGGCCCCGCCGCGCATCGCCCTATATGATCGCGATGATGATCCCCAACATGGCATCGGGCAATATCGCAATCCGCCACAAGGCAAAGGGCCCGACCCTGCCCGTGGTGACCGCGTGCGCAACCTCGGCCCATGCGGTGGGTGAGGCGTTCCGCGCCATAAAGCACGGCTATGCCGACGCGATCCTCGCGGGCGGCGCCGAGGCCGCAATTATCCCCGATGCCGTTGCGGGCTTTACGTCCTGCCGCGCATTGACCACCAACCCTGATCCCGCGACGGCTTGCCGCCCGTTCGACGCAGACCGCGATGGCTTTGTGATGGGCGAGGGCGCCTGCGTGCTCGTGCTCGAGAGCATGGAACATGCGCAGGCGCGCGGTGCGCACATTTATGCCGAGGTCGTGGGCTACGGCAACACCGATGATGCCTATCACATCACGAGCCCTGATCCCGAGGCTGCCGGCATTGCCCGCGCGATATCGCTGGCGGTGACCGAGGGCGACGTCAGGCCTTCCGAGGGCCTCTACATCAATGCCCACGGCACATCGACCAAGCTCAACGATTCGTCCGAGACGGCGGGCATTAAGCGTGCGCTCGGCGAGGACGCGGCGCGCGCCGCGCACGTCTCGTCGACTAAGTCGATGACCGGCCACATGATCGGTGCCACGGGCGCCATCGAGGTCATGGCCTGCGCCATGGCGCTCGAGCAGGGCGTGGTGCCGCCGACCATTAACTACCACACGCCCGATCCCGCCTGCGATCTTGACTACACGCCCAATCGCGCGGTTCGCGCTGACCTTACCTGGGCGCTTTCGACCAACCTGGGCTTTGGCGGACACAACGCCGCCATCGCGCTGCGTAGATATACGAGGAGCTAGAGCATGGATTCCAAAAGACTTGCCGAGATAGCCGATGTTATGGAGGACCGCGGCCTCACGCGCGTACGCGTTGAGGAGCCCGATGGCACCGCGGTCGAACTCGAGCGCGCGAGCGCCGCACAGCCGGTTGCCGTGCCCATGCCCATGCCGAGCGCTATGGCCGCTCCAGTTGCAGCTCCCACAGTCGCGCCTGCCGCACCGGAGCCCGCCGCGCAGACACCTGCCGCCGCACCGGAGTCCAAGGGCACCGAGGTGACCGCTCCCATGGTCGGCGTTTTCTATGCTGCCCCGGCGCCGGGCGACGAGCCGTTTGTGCACGTGGGCTCTAAGGTCAAGGCCGGCGAGACGCTCTGCATCATCGAGGCCATGAAGGTTCTCAACGAGGTAACGGCAGAGGCAGACGGCGAGGTGCTCGAGATCTGCGTGGCCGACGGCGACCTCGTGGAGTTTGGCAGCTGCCTCATGAGGATCGGATAGGTGATATCCATGAACAAAGAAGAGCTTAAGGAACTGTTGCCGCATCGCGAACCGATGCTTTTGCTCGACGAGGCCGAGCTGGTGGGCGACGAGGCCCACGGCAAGATCACGATTACGGGCGACGAGTACTTTTTGCAGGGGCATTTTCCGGGAAACCCGGTGGTCCCCGGCGTGATTCAGTGCGAGATGCTCGCCCAAAACTGTTGCGTGCTGCTGATGGGCGATGAGGAAGCGCGCGGCGCGACGCCGTTCTACACGAGTCTGGACAAGGTGCGCTTTAAGCGTCCGGTGCGCCCGGGCGACACGGTTGATCTGGTGTGCACCATCACGCGTGCGCGCGGGCCGTTCCGCTTTGCGACGGGTACTGCGAGCGTCAACGGTGAGGTTTGCTGCCGCGCCGATATGTCTTTTGCACTCATGCACGAAAGTTAAGGAAGGCTTCATGTTCGACAAAGTGCTCATCGCCAACCGCGGCGAAGTCGCGGTCCGTGTTATCCGCGCGTGCCGCGATATGGGCATCAAGACCGTCGCCGTTTATTCCACGGCCGATGCGGACGCGCTGCACGTGCAGCTTGCCGACGAGGCGTATTGCATCGGCGGTCCGCGTCTTGCCGAGAGCTACCTCAACGACGATGCTGTGCTCACCTGTGCCGTAAAGTCGGGAGCTAAGGCAATTCATCCCGGCTATGGCTTTTTCTCCGAGAAGGCGAGCTTCGTGCGCGACTGCGACAAGTATGGCCTGGCGTTTGTTGGTCCTTCGGCCAAGGTGATCGACAGCATGGGCGACAAGGACGCCGCACGTCGAACGGCTGCCGCGGCGGGCGTGCCCATCGTGCCGGGCTGCGATTTGCTCAAAAGTCCCGAGGAGGCAACGGCCGAGGCTGAGCGCATTGGCTGCCCCGTGCTTATTAAGGCGCGTGCGGGCGGCGGCGGTCGCGGTATTCGTAAGGTCGAGCGCGTGGAAGATGCGGCAAAGGCCTTTATTGAAGCACGCGCCGAGGGCGAGGCCGTTTTTGGCGACGGCGAGTGCTACATGGAGAAGTTCGTCGCGCCGGCGCATCACGTTGAGGTGCAGATTATGGCCGATAAGCAGGGCCATGTGTTTTCGCTCGGCGAGCGCGAGTGCTCGGTGCAGCGGCGCAACCAAAAGCTAATCGAGGAGAGCCCCGCGCCGTGCCTCGACGGACACGACGACATTCGTGCTCGCATGCACAAGGCAGCGCGTGACCTGGCTCGTGCCGTCGGCTACGAAGGAGCCGGTACCATCGAGTTCCTGTATTCGGACGACGGCAATTTCTACTTTATGGAAATGAACACGCGCTTGCAGGTGGAGCATCCGGTTACGGAGTTTGTGACCGATACCGACTTGGTCAAGTGGCAGCTGCGCGTGGCAGCCGGCCAGCCTCTGCCCTTTGAGCAGGAGGACATGCCGGTCCGCAACCACGCCATGGAGTGCCGCATCAATGCCGAAACGCCGGACTTTCTGCCGTCATGCGGAACGGTCACCGCGTTGCGTGTGCCGGGTGGTCCGCGCGTGCGCTGGGATTCCGCCATGTTTACCGGTGCGAAAGTTCCGCCGTACTACGACTCCATGCTTGGCAAGCTCATCGTGTGTGCGCCCACGCGTGACGGCGCCATTCGCAAGATGCGCTCGGCCCTGGGCGAGCTCGTGATTGAGGGCGTGAGCGAAAACAGCGAGCTTCAGCTCGACGTGCTGGCAAACGACGAGTTCTTGTCGGGCATGTATCACACCGATCTGATGGGGCATCTCTATGCTGATGAATAGAAAAGCGAAGACGGTCAACGTCCTCGAGGGACCGATGACCGAGTCGTGCGCCGAGTTTCCCGCGCGCCACGTGTTTATCAAGTGCCCGGAGTGCCGCCGCGTGATCGACGAGGCACGCCTGCACGACAACCTCGAGGTCTGCCCTCGTTGCGGCAAACACTTTCGCGTGAGCGGGCGCGACCGCATGCGCATGACGATTGACGAGGGCACGTTTGAGGAATGGGATGCCAGTCTGGCGCCGGAGGACTTCCTCTCGTTTCCCGGCTATGCCGACAAGCTCAAGAGCGTGAGCGAGCGTTCGGGCGAGCACGATGCCGTTGTGTGCGGCAGGGGCAAAATCTGCGGTTGCGATACCGCGCTCTTCTTTATGGACGCCAACTTTATGATGGGCTCGATGGGTTCCGTGGTGGGCGAGAAGATCTGTCGCACATTTGAGCGAGCGACCGAGCTTGGATTGCCAGTTGTCGGCTTTACCGTTTCGGGCGGTGCGCGCATGCAAGAGGGCGTGACATCGCTTATGCAGATGGCCAAGATTTCTGCGGCGGTTAGGCGCCACAGCGAGGCGGGCGGCCTGTATATCACGGTGCTCACCGACCCCACGACCGGAGGCGTAACCGCGAGCTTTGCCATGGAGGGCGACATTATCCTGGCCGAGCCCGATGCCCTGACGGCATTTGCCGGCCCGCGCGTGATCGAGCAGAACATGCACAAGCGCCTGCCCAAGGGATTCCAGCGCTCCGAGTTTTTGCTGGAGCACGGCTTTTGCGATGCCGTTGTTCCGCGTGGCGAGATTGCGCTCACGGTAGGCGAGCTGCTGGCGCTGCACGAAGGGCACGCGCCCGGCCTGGGGGCACCGCATGAGATCGTGCATACGGGTCGCCGCGGCAAAAAGCTGGGACACTTGTTCAAGCGCTCGGCCGCACCAAAAACCGCGCTCGAGATTGTCAAGCAGACCCGCTCGGCAGATCGCGCCACGGCAGGCGAGATGATCTCGCTGGGCCTGGATGGATTTGTGGAGCTGCACGGCGACCGCTACTTTGGCGACGACGCCGCTGTGGTGGCTGGCATTGGCTGGAAAGATGGACGCCCCGTAACGGTCATCGCCATCGAGCGCGGCACCACGACCAAAGAGCGTATGCGCCGCAACTTTGGTATGGCACATCCCGAGGGCTATCGCAAAGCGCGTCGTCTGATGCGCCAGGCCGAAAAGTTTGGTCGACCGGTTCTGTGCCTGGTCGATACTTCGGGCGCGTTTTGCGGCATCGGTGCCGAGGAGCGCGGCCAGGGCGAGGCGATTGCCCAGAATCTCATGGAGATGAGCGGCCTTAAGACGCCGATTGTCTCGGTGGTGACAGGCGAGGGCGGCTCTGGTGGCGCGCTGGCGCTATCCGTGGCCGACCGCATCCTGATGCTCTCGAGCTCGGCCTATTCGGTCGTGAGCCCCGAGGCCTGTGCGTCGATCCTGTGGAAGGATACCGACCGCGCGAATGAGGCTGCCGAGGCGCTGAAGCTCACGGCTCCCGATCTGTTGGCGCTCGGCATCATCGACGGCATTGTTGACGATAGGGGCCTGTCGCATGAGGAGATCGCCGGTGCCGTCATGTCCTCGGCATTTGATGCCTTCGATACGCTTGGGCAGCTCGACGAGGCGACCCTCACAAACCTCCGCTACGAAAAGTACCGCGCAATCGGTCAGTACCGCACGATGTGACAAAGGGGCAGCCCGCATGTCACATTGGGAAAGGCGTTCCATGTCACAAGTTTCTAACACCACGTTTGCAACGACGGTTTCATCAAACGCCATGGCCGTGGTGGACTATCTGTCCAAAAGCATGATGTCGGCGTTGCCGTTTATTGTCTGCGCGGCGTTGTTCCGCACCGTCGCCGTCATTATGGGCGAAGGCATGCTGGGCCTGTGGTCTGCCGATTCCGAAATCTATCGCCTGTTCTACAGTTGGCTCTATAACGCCGGCTACTACTTTTTGCCCATCTATCTTGGTTGGGCGGCCGCCCGCCAGCTCGGTTGCTCGGAGCAGCTGGGTATGATGCTGGGCGGCGTATTGATTGCGCCCGATCTGCTCAAGCTCGTCGATGCCGCATCGACGACGGGGGCATCGATGACTTCCGTGTATGGTCTGCTTCCCGCGCCGGTCAACGATTACACGACGACTGTTATTCCGGTTCTCATCTCGGTGCCCGTGCTATGGCGAGTGGAGTGTTTCTTTAAGCGCGTTATCCCTAAGGCCGTGGCGTTTTCGTTCGTTCCGTTTGCGACCATGCTTGTCATGGTTCCGGTTTCGCTGTGCATTACGGCGCCGGCGGGCAGCTATCTGGGCATGCTGTTGGGCCAGCTTATGTTTATGCTTGGCAATTCCGGTGGCATCGTGTCGCTGCTCACGCTCATGGGGCTTGCCGCGGGCTGGGAGTTCCTAAAGATCGCCGGCGTCAGCAACGTTGTCCTATCGCTCGCCTATGCGCAGTTTATGAGTGTGGGAACGGATTCGTGCATCCTGATCGCCGCGACGATGGCAACGTTCGCCGTTTGGGGCATGCCCTTTGGCGCGTCGCTTCGCGTTGCGGATAAGGACGAGAAGGCGCTCATGCTGGGCTATTCAATCTCGGGTGTTCTTGGCGGCGTAAGCGAGCCGGCGCTGTACGGTTGCGGCTTTAAATATGGCAGGTGCCTGGCGTGCATGGCCATTGGCGGCGCCGTCGGAGGCCTTGTTGCGGCCGTGGGCCACGTTACGGCCTATACCATCGGCATGACGAATGTCCTCATGGTCATTGGCTTTGCCACGGGCGGCATCTCGAACCTGCTGTGGTGCTGCGCTGCCGGCGGTGTGGCATTTGCGGTGTCTGCGGCGCTGAGCTACTGCTTTGGCGTGGTGCCGGCGAAGGGACAGACGATGGGGGACGGAGCCGATTCACCCGAAACCTCGAAGAGCGTGGCCGAAGTAAGCGCGTAAACCTGTGCGACACAAGGACGATTACTTTGCCATGCTCCAAGGCCGTGGCCCGTGTGGGTCGCGGCCTTTTTGTATCTGGGGGACAAAGTGGCTACACTACAATCCGTTTGAGCAATAGATATATAGGCAGTACCGTGGGGGCGGATGTAGATGGTCGAGTGGATTGTTAAGCGCGCGCAGGGCGACCGTGCACGCGTGGGTACGTTGACGGGCATGGTGTGTATTCTCGCCAATGTGGCACTATGCGCTGCGAAGGGCGCAATTGGTGTGTTTTCGGGATCGGTTTCGATCGTGGCGGATGCCATGAACAACCTGTCCGATGCCAGCTCGAATATCGTGAGCGTGCTGGGCTTTAAGCTGGCGGGCAAGCCGGCCGACCCCGAGCATCCTTACGGACATGGCCGCTACGAGTATCTCTCGGGTCTGGTCGTGGCGGCGCTCGTGCTGCTGATCGGCCTTGAGCTTATCAAGTCCTCGTTTGAGCGCATCATCCACCCCGAACCTGTCGAGTTCTCGCTTGCCCTGGTGGCGGTTCTAGTGCTTTCGATGGTCGTAAAGCTGTGGATGGCAGCCCTCAACCAAAAGCTCGGTGACCGCATTGAGTCCGAGACGCTGCATGCGACGGCTCAGGATTCCAAGAACGATGTCCTTGCCACAGGCGCCGTGCTGGCATGTGCGATTGTTTCGCAGGTGACGCACATCAATCTTGACGCATGGGTCGGCCTTGCCGTTGGCGCCTATATTGGCTGGAGCGGTTTTGAACTCATCCAGGATACGGTGAGCCCACTTTTGGGTCAGGCGCCCGATCCTAAGCTGGTCAAGCACATTCGAGACAAGATCATGAGCTACCCCGGCGTTTTGGGCGTTCACGATTTGATGGTTCACGACTACGGCCCGGGCAGGAAGTTTGCAAGTGCGCATGCCGAGATGGCAGCCGAGGCCAGCCCGATGGAAAGTCACGACACGCTCGATAACATCGAGCAGTCGTTTAGGGACGAGGACGGCATGATCGTCACGCTTCACTACGACCCCATCGTGACCGACGATCCAAAGGTGGCGAGCATGCGCTTGCGCATTCACGTCATGGCCCAGGAGATCGATAGCCGCCTCTCGATTCATGACCTGCGCTGTGTGCCGGGTCCTACGCACACCAACGTGATCTTTGACTGCGTGCGTCCCTCGGATCTGCAGATGAGTGCCGAAGACGTAAAGCACGCGCTGGCACAACGGGTCGAATCGGAATATCCCAAGTCGATTGCCAAGATTACGATCGACGAAGACTATGTAGGACATACCCACGAGTAGGGCTGTGCCGGCAAAGCAGGTTATGCAGAAGGGGAGAGCATGAAGAAACTGTATCTACTCCGCCACGGTCAGACGGAGTTCAACGTCAAAAAGCTGGTCCAGGGCCGCTGCGATTCACCGCTGACCGACCTGGGCCGCAAACAAGCGGGAATGGCAGCCGCATGGCTCAAGACCCACGGCGTCGTCCCCGACATAGTTGTCTCATCACCCTTAGGCCGAGCTATGGACACGGCAAGTCTCGTCGCATGCGAGCTCCTCGGCCCGGACGCAGCAGTCGAGCCCTGTGAAGGCATTATCGAGCGCAGCTACGGCACCTTCGAAGAAGGCCCCCACGATGCCCTTCCCACCGACGTCTGGGATCCGGGCGAGGATCTGGTCCCCTTCGGAGGAGAAGGAAGCCAGGCGCTGCAAGCGCGCATGGTAGACACCCTCACCAATCTCATGGGCGCCGAGGGCATAGAAACCCTCTTAGCAGTAAGCCACGGCAGTGCCAGCCGCCAATTCATCAAGGCCGCAGCCCCAGAGGGCTTCGAGCTCCCAGCAAAACTCCCCAACTGCGCCATCATGATCTTCGATTTCGATGAGGCAAAGCCACAAGCAGAAGGCGAGCCAATGCAATGCAAGTTCACC
>CABRFW010000010.1 GCA_902470265.1 uncultured Collinsella sp. | reverse complement strand
GTACGCGAGCGACGGCTTGAACGGCAAGATGGGGTGCTTGCGACCCGCGCCGCGTCGAGCAGTTACGCGGTTTGGAAAACCGCGTAACGATCTAGTCGCGCGTCAGCTTACGGTGAATACGATGCGGCTGGGCTGCGTCCTCGCCCAGGCGCTCGATGCGGTTGGCCTGATAGGCCTCGAAATTGCCCTCGAACCAATACCAGTTGCCCGGATTCTCGTCGGTACCCTCCCACGCCAGAATGTGCGTGGCAACGCGGTCCAGGAACATACGGTCGTGGCTAATGACCACCGAGCAGCCCGGGAACTCGAGCAGCGCCGCTTCGAGCGAGGAAAGCGTCTCGACGTCGAGGTCGTTCGTGGGCTCGTCGAGGAGCAGCAGGTTGCCGCCCTGCTTGAGCGTAAGCGCCAAGTTCAGACGGTTGCGCTCGCCGCCGGAGAGCACGCCAGCGCGCTTCTGCTGGTCCTGGCCCTTAAAGCCAAAGCTCGCCACGTACGCGCGGCTCGGAACCTCGGTCTCGCCGACCATCATGTGGTCCAGGCCGTCCGAGACGACCTCCCATAGGTTCTTATCGGGGTCGATGCCGGAACGGTTCTGGTCGACGTAAGAAATCTTGACGGTCTCGCCCACCTCGAGCTCGCCCGAAGTCAGCGGCTCCAGACCCACAATCGTCTTGAACAGCGTGGTCTTACCGACACCGTTGGGGCCGATGACGCCCACGATGCCGTTGCGCGGCAGGGTGAACGAAAGGTCATCGATGAGCACGCGACCGTCGAATTCCTTGTGCAGGTGATGGGCCTCGAGCACCTTGTTACCCAAACGCGGTCCAACGGGAAGGCGGATATCGGTCCAGTCGAGCTTCTGGCTTGCGCGGGCCTCGGCCTCCATCTCCTCGTAGCGAGCCAGACGGGCCTTGTTCTTTGCCTGGCGAGCCTTGGGCGAGCTGCGTACCCACTCGAGCTCGGCCTCCATGCGCTTGGCGAGCTTGGCGTCGCGGTTGCCCTGCGCCTCGATACGGGCGGCCTTGGTCTCCAGATACGTGGAGTAGTTGCCCTTGTAGGGATAAAGGTGACCGCGGTCGACCTCGCAGATCCACTCGGCAACGTTATCCAGGAAGTAGCGATCGTGCGTGACGGCAAGCACCGCGCCCTGGTAGTTGTGCAGGAAGTGCTCGAGCCACAGGATCGACTCGGCGTCCAGGTGGTTCGTGGGCTCGTCGAGCAGCAGCAGGTCGGGAGCTTCGAGCAGCAGCTTGCACAGGGCCACGCGACGGCGCTCGCCGCCGGAAAGTACGTTGACCGGCATGTCGGAATCGGGCAGCTGCAGGGCGTCCATGGCCTGGCCGAGCTTGGAATCGATATCCCAGCCGTCAGCGTCGATCTCGTCCTGGAGCTTTCCCATCTCGGCCATGAGGGCGTCCATGTCGCAATCCGGGTCGCACATCTCCTCGCCGATCTTGTTGAAGCGATCGACCTTGGCGATCATGTCGCCAAATGCCATGCGCACGTTCTCGATGACGGTCTTGTCGTCGTCGAGCGGCGGCTCCTGCTGCAGGATACCCACGGTGTAGCCGGGGGTGAGCTTGGCATCGCCGTTGGAGACCTCCTCGATGCCGGCCATGATCTTGAGCAGGGTCGACTTGCCCATACCGTTGGGGCCCACGACGCCGATCTTGGCACCGGGGTAGAAGCTCAGGGTCACGTCGTCAAGGATCACCTTGTCGCCATGGGCCTTGCGAGCCTGATACATCTGGTAGATAAACTCTGCCATTTGCCTGTTTTATCCTTTCTACCTGCTGTTTCCCTATTCTTGATTCGCTTTAGTGAAAACGAAATGAGAAAACTAGCTCTGAAACGTAACGAAAAAGGGGCATGGTTGCCCACACCCCCTAATACTACCTGGGAAAAGTCCCCCGGAACATACTATGAACTGCGTACGCTAGTTTTCCGCAACCTTAGCGAACGACTCGCTGCGATTTGCGCCACAGCAGATACGAGTAGACGTAGACGGCTCCAACCGAACCAAACGCCAGAACCGCAATCACCGCGGCGACGACTTCACTCGAAAGCACGCTGCCTGCCACGCCCATCACAATCAGGCCAATACCCAGCACCATAAAGCAGGCGCCGCCAAAACGCTGCGTACGACGCCAGTTCTCGGGATCGGCAAGCGCCCAAGGTGTCTTGATACCGAGCGTATAGTTCTGCTTCACACGCGGCAAGTAGTTGCCTACGCCGATGAACAGCAAACCGACAACACCGGAAATCAGCACGTTAACCGAACCGACCGCCGGCATCACGCCCCAGACCGTAAGCTCTCCCAGCCAGCTTATGGCGCACATGAACAAGGTGAAGGCGATTACGAAGCCCTGGTAGAACTTGCCCGAGGTTCGATATGCCTCACCTTTAGGGTCGATGCGCGGCACAACGCAGAACATTGCGAGAAGCGCCAGAGGCAGCACGCCGAGTGCGGAGGCCATCCAGCTAGGACCCCAACCGTCGACGGCGCCGTTCGCGCCCCAGTGCGTGGGAATCTGCGCAGGCAAGCTCGGCATCACCATGAGGTGCGCTACGACATTGGCGACGCACAGAGCGACCAGCGCAATCCACACGCGCGACGATACCCCCGTAGGGTGAATGCCCTTGTTTTCGTTATTCATCCTTATCACCTTCCGTGTTTGTAAAGCCCATAAACCAACCGATCAAGTCCTGCATGACGGTGGTGTTTAAGCTGTAAACGATGTTTTGGCCATGGCGTTCGTCGGTCACCAACCCGGCGTTTTTGAGCGTCGCCAAGTGATGGCTCAGCGACGGCTTACTGATATCGAAATGCTCGGCAAGCTCCCCCGCCGTGCAATTGCCCTCGCGCAGCAACTCCAAAATGCGCCGTCGCGTTGGATCGGCAAGCGCCTTAAAACCCTCTCCCGGCATAGAACCTCCTCTCACAGTTCGTTCGACGCGCACACTATACTCGATATTTAGATGTTTGTCTAATTATCTAATTCAGCAATAGCCATAGAACACTCGTTCGCTTTTAGTTACAATACCGTTAGAAGCAGATGGGCCAGCTCCCCTCTACCAGAGAAGGAGATGGACTATGAGTATTGACGATGTCCTGACGTTGTTATTGCTTGTAATCGCGGCTGTGGAGCTCGGCATCCACATTGGAGGTCGAATGAAATAGCCGCCCCCGCGTAATGCGAAGACGGCCACTTCTCACGCCATAAACGTGTTTCGGAGTTGGCCAACCCGCGGCCACGGGTGCCATCTGCTTCAATCTTATGCGAATCCCCGCTTCATTTCAACATGCCCCAAGGCCTCAAATGGAGGCAGAATAATACCTATAATGGCGATAGCCAATTACGTTAATTACTTCCCCATCGGAGGATATCTATGACCGAAACCGCAGCCGCCGCTCCCGTCGAGACGCGCGACACCAAGCTCGAGATCATCATGGGGCGCGAGGCGCTCGACAAGCTCGCCGACGCCACGGTGTTGGTGCTCGGCTGCGGCGGCGTGGGCTCTAACTGCTGCGAAGCGCTCGCCCGCGGCGGCATCGGCCATTTCGTAATTCTGGATAAAGACATCATTGCGCCCAGCAATATCAACCGTCAGGCCATCGCGTTTCACAGCACCATCGGCAAGCGTAAAGTCGACGTCATGGAGGCCATGATCCATGACATCAACCCTGCCGCCACCGTCATCAAGCGCACCGAATACCTGCTGAGCGACAACATCGACGAATTCTTCGCGAGCGTTCTGGAGCAGACAGGTGGCACGCTCGACTACGTTATCGACGCCATCGATACCATCTCGGCCAAGCTCACCGTCGCCAAGTATGCTCAGGACCACGACATTCGCCTGGTGAGCTCCATGGGCGGCGGCAACAAGCTGCATCCCGAATGCCTGCGCTTCGCCGATATCTTTGACACGGTGCGCGACCCCATGAGCCGTATCATGCGCAAAGAGTGCAAAAAACGTGGCATCAAGAGCCTGCACGTTCTATTTAGCTGCGAGGAGTCGGTCAAGACTCAGCGCCGTGACCCCTCCAACATCCACGAGCGCACCGAGCTCGGAACCGCCAGCTTTATGCCGCCCATCATGGGCCAGATGATTGCCGGCGAGGTTATTCGCAAGATCAGTGGACGCGGTACCGAGCGCGTTCGCGCCGACGGCCAGCGCCTGGACTAGCAAGGCACACCGCGATGAAGCTGCAGTCCTTTGATGCTCACTGTCACCTCGACCTGATGGCCAGCCCGAACACCGTTGCCCACGAAGCCGCAGCGATGGGACTGGAGCTCTTTGATTGCGGCGTCGATCCACGCGATTTCGCGTCAGCATCCGAACGCGCCAGCAGTAGTCCCAACGTTATTGCAGGGGTGGGCCTCCACCCCTGGTGGATTGCCGACGGCCGATGCGGAACCGCCGAGGTCGGCCTGCTTTGTGAACTCGCCATCCGGGAACGGTTTATCGGCGAGGTCGGGCTCGATTTCTCGCCACGCTTTACAGGCACCGAGGGAAACCAGACGCAGGCATTTGAACGGCTATGCCGAACGTTATCGCAGTCCCCGCTACCTGGACGCGTTCTATCCATTCACGCCGTTCGCGCGGCGGGAGCAACTTTGGACACTTTGGAGTCGAACGACCTTCTAAAGGACGTCCCCAACTCCCCCACCATTATCTTCCACTGGTTTAGCGGCACCTCAGATGAGTTTGTCCGCGCACGCATTGCGGGCTGCTACTTTTCCGTGAATGAACGCATGCTTGCGACCAAACGTGGGCGCGAATACGCGCGACAGATTCCACTTGATCGCTTGCTACTCGAAACCGACGCGCCGGCCGAACCAGACGCGGAAACAT
Organism: uncultured Collinsella sp.; assembly: GCA_902470265.1. Lineage (GTDB taxonomy): Bacteria > Actinomycetota > Coriobacteriia > Coriobacteriales > Coriobacteriaceae > Collinsella. The sequence continues at coordinate 10,837 of CABRFW010000010.1, read as the reverse complement.
CCGCGCGACAGCTCGTCGATTCACTCATAAGAGTATCCGAGGTCATTGCTGCGCTTAAAAACTGCCCCGAGGAGAGCATCAAGTCGGTCGTCCTGGAAAATTCCCACTCCATTTTCGACTTCCGCTGACCTCGGTGGGCAAAAAATGCCAAATATGAGTACTGTTGTAAAACTGGTCACATTATTTTGCACCAAAACAACGACCTGATAATGTACAACTGTTCATTATCAGGTCGTTTTAGCATACCCAGGGACATATTAGACGGCTTTAAGTTGTCCGCAGACACTCAACTTGGACCTCAAGAGCCAAATTTTGCTGCTACTAAATTTGTGACAGTACTCATATTTGGCATTTTTGCCCACGACCCTCAAGGGACATGCGAATCGCACAACGCAGCCCCCATAAGAGCGTGGGGCAATTCGGCGGCGCTATACCAGCTCGTGCATAAGGTCGCAATTTCGCGCATATAGCTCATCAAAGATACGGCGGCGCGATGCGTACAGCTCACGAGCGTCCATATCAGGCTCGATCGTTTGCGCGACCCCAAGAACCCGGGCAAGCTCACCCCATGATGAATAGGCGCCGCCAGCAAGTGCCGCCATAAGAGCATCGCCAAAACATGCGCCCACCGTAACCTTCGCAACCGAGACCTCACGACCGCAGACATCGGCAATCGCCTGCATCCATACCGGATTCTTAGTTCCGCCGCCCACGAGCATGATGCGCTCGATGGGAAGCCCGTGCTCGCGCTCGATGATGTCGACATGAGCCGCAACAGTGTAGGCGATCCCTTCCAAAGCCGCGCGGACCATATGGCCCCGGGTATGCCTTTCGGTCAGACCGAAGAACACGCCACGCGCCTCGGGATCGTTGAGCGGGGTGCGCTCGCCCGCAAAGTATGGAAGACACAGCAGGCCATCTGCTCCAGGACCTACCTGCCCGGCATCGTGCGCCATGACCTCATAGGCATCGGGGCCGCCGGAGTGTTCGGCATCCATGACATCGCGGTACAACTCGCGTCGCAACCACGCCGTCAACGCACCTGCTGTATTGGTCCCGGCGCAGATGCCGTAGGTTCCGGGGATGATGAATGTCCCTGGCCATAGACGAGCGTCATCGACCATATGGTCCGCCAAATAGATAAAGTAGGCCGTGCTCCCGAGTTGCACCATCATGTCCCCGGGGCAGAACACTCCGGTAGAAATCGCCTCGGCGCCCGAATCGCCTGTTCCGACAAGCACCGGCGTATCCCTCGCAAGACCGGTTTCAACCGCCGCCCGATCCGTGATTACACCGGCGATATCGGTCGCCGCCATGACTTCGGCCATCTGGTCGGGGCGGCAGAACCGCGCGCACCCGCGCTCATTAACCTGCCACGTCCCGCGATCGTATAAGGGAAGGAAATCCTCGGCAAGATAACGGTCGATCGTAAACCTGCCGGTAAGCTTGGCGCATAGATAGGACGAAGCCGTAAGAAACTTCGCCGCCCGCTCATGGACCTCAGGCATATTCTCCTTAAACCAAAGGACCTTAGGGGCGATATCCGACGAACACGGATCGTGTCCAAAGAGCTCGCGAGCGCGATCGGGGCCATATTCGAAAAGAAGCTCGTCAATCTGCGGCTTCGAGCGAGCATCAACCCCGTAGAGAATTGCCGGAGCCAAGGCGTGGCAATCTTCATCGACCGGCACGCAATCACAGCCCAAAGCCGACAACCCTACGCAGCGGATCTGGTTCGCCTCGATGCCCGCGCGCTCGATAAGCTCGCGAGACAGCCGGCAAAAATCACCCCACCAAATCGCTTCTGCATCGTGCTGATACCAACCATCCTGAGGGTTCTCGGTTTCATGTTGGCAAGATGCCTGCGCCACAATTCGACACTCCGCATCAATTAACACGCCCTTGGACGCACTCGTTCCAATGTCGATGCCAAGATAGTACGGCATGCCGCTCACTCCCCTCTCGCGGCACGGGCGGCAGCCATGAACCGCGCGACCCGTTCGGCTTCGACAGGGGCGTCGAGCTTGCCGTCTCGCTTGAGGCAGGTACCGACAAACGCGCCATCATAATGCGAAAACACGTCTGCAACGGTATTCTCGCGACATCCCGTTCCACATACCACCGGCACATCGCCAACACGGACGCGCACCTCGTCGGCAAGCTCGCCCGAAGCGCCGCGCCCGGCAGCAGACCCGCCAATAACAAGGGCGTCGGGTAGGCAGTTGAATACCAGCGAATCGGCAATATCGGGAGTCGATCGGTCGTTAAGGTACACCTCGCCCTCGCTTGTGATGAAATGGAACATCTTTAGGTCATCCAGACGCAGGGCGGCACGGCGGCGCATGGTGTGCGCAAAGTCACGATTGATCAGGCCAAGATCGCCAGCCCAGGCACCGCAGAAATTGCAGCGTGTAAACTGCGCCTCAACGGCGGCGCACAGCTCGATCGTGGCATCGCCGTCATAAATAGCCTCTGCACCCCAAGGGGTCGAGAAATCTGCGGCAAGAGCTCCGATGACATGCCCCATAGCGGCAAGGGTCACTGCCGACACATGCTGCTCGTAGGGCATCGATAGCTCATTGGTGATCAGAATGCCGTCCACGCCACCCGACTGCAGCGCTTCGAGATCGCGCTTGGCGGCATCGATCACGCGCGAAACGCTGCCGCCCGGATAATACAGAGGATCGCCAGGCAGCGGCTGCAGATGCAGCATGCCAATTACCGGTTTCTCGGTCCCAAACATCGAAGCCATAAACGACATGGTCAATCTCCTTTAGCTCGCCGACTCACAGACATCAACTGCTACTCGCCCAGCACCTCAACGAACACTTTTCGCTTCTGAGGTCCATCGAACTCCGCAAGGTAGATGTTCTGGGCCCCGCCACATACAATGTGGCCGTCTTGAACGGGGAAGAAGCAGCTATTGCCGCAAATCATGCTCTTGATATGACCACAGGAGTTATTGCCCGTGGCACCATAGCTCGACAAGAAATGAGCATGCGCATAGGGGGCATCGGGCGGGGCAATGCGATCGAGCGTCTCCATGAGATCGGTCTCCACGCACGGAAGCCCCTCGTTCACCACGATGCCGCAAGTCGTATGCGACAAAATAATCGCTGCCAGTCCATCGGTCACCGCACTACGCTCTATGGCGGCATGCACATCTTCTGTGATATCGATGAACTGGTCGGGCGCCGTCGATAGATAGCTCAATGTCTCGAGTGTCACCATGTCACTCATCACCTTTCAGAAAACGCAGCGCCGTGCCAGAATACAGATTCTCCCGCGCCTCATCGCGCATGGGCACAGTATCAAGCGCCCGCTTGAGCTTGAAGGCGCGGAAGCGTGGCGTATTGCTGGCAAACATCACCTGATGAGACAGGGCACGCTCATACCACAGCGGTCCCATATCGACGGTGAAGAGCCGCTGCATCATTTCTTCGGGCGAATCGATATAGGTAATAGAGGCATCCGTATAGCAATTGGGATACTTGAGCAGCATCGCCACGGTCTCGCGCACCCAGGGCCAGCCAAAGTGCGTCAGGTTAAAGCGCACATCCGGATGCGTTGCGATGGTGTGCTCAAACGCAAGCGGGTGGCTTCGCGAAAGCTCCGCACCCGGCTCCCAGGACATACCGGCATGGAAAACCACCGGCTTGTTGTAGCGCTCACAGAGCTTGTAGAGCGGCTCGGCCACGGCATCATCGGGCGCAAAACCTTGCTTTGCCGGATGCAGGCAGAGCCCCTTGGCCCCCAGCTCGGTAAAGGCACGCTCCAGCTCATCGGCGGCGCCACTCACTTGCGGGTCCACGCTCGCGAATCCCCATAGGCGATCGGGGTGCGCGGCAACAAGCGCGGCAACCTGGTCGTTGGTGCCAAAGTGCCCGCCGCACGCCGTGGTCACATCGAGCGGCATGAGCACGCTTTTCCGCACATCGCAGACATCCATTTCGGCCACGAGCTCATCCCAGTCCATGGGGCCCATGTGCCCCATGCCAAACTCACGCTCCCAAAAACCAAAGCCGTCTGGCTCGTCGCCTGGCGTATAGATCTCGCCGTAGAGCATGGGCTGGACCAGCATATCGATTACCATCTTGCACTCCTTTCCAGGCTTTTATTCCTAGTACGGTTCGAACGACCCAATGACTCGGGACGAAAGCTCGGCACCGGCATGCATGCACGCCGGCACGTCAAGCCCATCCAGTACACCCTTGGTGAATCCGGCGATATACGAGTCGCCGGCGCCCACGGTATTGACAACCTTCTCGGCCGGCACGATCCCACATTCATAGAAGCGCTCACCGTCATAGGCGATGCTTCCCTTCTCGCCAAGTGTGGCGACTGCCACGCGCGGGCCCAGCTCCTGCACATGGCGCACCCAGTCGCGCAGCTCCGCGCTATCCTCCTCAAACGACATAAAGGCATAGTCAACGTAAGGAAAATGGTTCTCACAGGCGTATTCGGGATCTTGACTGAACACCGAAAAGTCCATGACGACGGTCTTGCCTGCCTCGTGCCATTCGGGCAGCAGGTCTAAGCAGTTTCCAAACAGGTCGGTATGGATGACATCGTGCTCCAGGATAAATGCCCGGTCATCATCGTTTGGTCGGTACGTTTCCATGACACCGTCAATCGCTTCGAGATGCACGCGGTCGACGCCGTCCTTCAACGCCATGAGCATCACCGAGGTATCGCCGTCCTCCACGCGAAGATGCGAGATGTCGAACCCCTCGGCAGCCAGCGCCTCGCGCATTTTGTCTCCGTACTCGTCCTTTCCGACGACCGACACCGCAGATACCGATATGCCCATTCGCGCCAGGTGGATACCCCAGTCGATGCCATTGCCAGTCGGATAGAACACGCCGATGTTTTGGTACACGTCCGCACAGCAAAAGCCAGCTGCACATGCTTTGATATCCATAGTCTTCTCCAGCAATCAAAAAGGGGCCCACCCAAGGCGAGCCCCTATCCGAATTCCGATGTAATCTAGCGTCAGTCAGCCAAGGCTTCAGCCCCAAGCCTCCCAGCGCTTTCTCAGGCTACTCGGTGATCGGAGCTCCGTGGCCCCAAGAGCCCTCCATGCCGCACACGGTCGAGGCAAAACCTGCCGCAAAATCGAGCGCACGCTCAATGGCCTCAGGTCCGTCCTCGCCGCGCTTGGCGGAATCGAGATAGCACATCAGGAATGAGGTCAGGAACGAGTCACCGGCTCCCATGGTGTCCTTCATGTCCGTTACGGGCTTTGCCAGCTGGCGATAGTAGCGCTCGCCGTCATAGGCGATGCAGCCCTCGGCGCCCGCCGTTGCGGACACAAAGCGCGGGCCCAAATTCTTAACCCAAGCGAGGCGCTCGCGAATCTCATCCTCACTTGCAGCATCGGCAGCACTAAAGAAGGCGAAGTCGACAAACGGGGCAATCTGCTCATAGTATTCATCGGTGGAATCGTCCGAGAAGTCAAACGATACGGTGATGCCTGCAGCCTTCAGCTTGGGGAGCTCGCGCTCGGTAAAGCAGTAGTTGCCCGAGTGGACTACGTCGAACTGCTTCATGTATGCCAGATCGAAGCGATCGAGCACATAGCGCGCATCGCCACGGATGCCGCCCTCGTTGGAGCCGAGGAATACGCGGTCGCCATCGACCACGGTCACACGCGCCGCGCCGTTCTCGCCAATAAGCTGCTCGCACTTAGCGAGCTCGATGCCCTCATCCTCGAGACTTGCAATCACATGCTCGGCAGCGGCGTCGTTACCAAAGATGCCCATGTACGCGGAGCGCGCGGCGCCGCACTTCTTGGCGTAAACGGCAAAATTCAACGCATTGCCGCCGGGATACATGGTATGGATATGCTCATAGCGATCGACGACGTTGTCACCGAACCCGAGCGCGTTCACGTTAAAAGCCATGGTATCCATCCTTCCTAGTACTCAACAACGCCCATGTAGCGGCGGAAGTCGGGGTCGTGATCGAACACCTTGCCGCGCGCTGCACGCAGCTCGCAGTTCATAGCGTAGAACAGCACCGGATCCAGATAGGCACGAACGCTCGCCGGCACGGCCTCCATACCGTACTCCTTGGCATCAAGCACCATCAGCGTGTCGGTATGGGTCTCGAGGAACGCCAGGGCGCGCTCGTCCATAGGACGGCACTCACTCGAGCCCATCTGCAAGAAGTAGAAGACGCCATCCTGGGTAGCCTCAAAGGGGCCATGGAAGTACTCGGCGGAGTGGATATAGCTGCAGTGCTGCCACTGCATCTCCATCAGCGAGCAGATAGCGAAGCCGTACGTCTGGCTAAAGTTGGGACCGCTGCCCAGGATATAGAAGAACTCATGCTCCTGGCAAAGCTTGGCGAAGCGATCGCCCAGCTCGGCATTTACCTTTTCGCGTGCGGGAGGCAGAATCTTATCCATTTCGGCAATACCGGCATACATGTCGGCGAGATCGGCGTAGCCCTCCTGCTGGTCGAGCAGCTCGGCCGCGAGCGACAGCGAGATACCGGCAGGAACTTCGGCCTGCGGAACGCCCTCGCCCCACGGGTACACCCAGGTGACCCACTTGCCATTATCGATCTTGGAACCGGCGTTATCGGTCTGCGCGATCACCGTCGCGCCCGCGGCAAGGGCAATCTCGCAGCCCTCGACGACCTCGGGGGTATTGCCGCTGTGACTGCAGGCAATGACCAGAGACTTCTCGCCCAGGCGACGGGGACGCATGATGTCGAACTCACGGGCCGTATAGATATACGAGGTGAACGTCGTCGCCTCGCGCTGCAAGAGCTCATGGGCCGGGATCAGATCGATCATGGAGCCACCGCAGGCGATCCAGTAGACGCTGTCGAACTTGCCCTTCTCGGCAATTGCTTCCTTAATCAGATCATGTGCGTTCATGTTTAGTTCCTTTCCAGCTTGGCCGGCCATGCAGGACGTGTCTTGCATGGCCGAGCAAAATCTTATCTAGTCAATCAAATACTTCTCGAAGGCGGCCATGTTCTTGGCATCTGCCGCCGCCGGATCATCGAAGTAGCGACCGTCCGTGATTTCCTGGCCCAACATGCCATCGAAACCATGGGCGTTGAGCGTGGCGACGAAGGCATCCATATCGTGCTTGCCGTCACCCCAGACCAGATGGCCATAGGGATCGCCGTCGATAAAGTGCATCTCGTGGATCGCACCGTCGCCAAATGCGGCAAACCAGTCCTCGAGCGACTCACCCGCAACGCCCATTGCGGTCGTATCGACCATAGGCTGCAGGTACGGACTCGCGACCTCATCAATCATGCGCTTAGCATCGGCGACGGTCGTCACAAGGTTGCTCTCCTCGGGACGCAGGCTCTCCATCGTTAGCACCAGACCGTGCTCGCCGGCATACTCCGCCAAGATGGATAGGTGCTCGCGACTGCGCTTCCACGCCTCTTCGCGATCCTCGTCCCAGTCACCCCAACCCGAGTTTACGGACATGCGGTCGCATCCCAGCACCTCGGCAAGCTCGATGCCATGCTTGAAGTACGCCAGGCTCCGCTGCTCATGGAGCGGCTTACGAGCGCAATACTGCCATGGGTAGACCACGTTCTCGGGACAGAGCGTCCGATAGCGCAGACCACGGTCGGCGGCCTTTTTCGCCAGAACCTCGGCCTCAAAATACCCAGTGTGATCGAGCGTCACATGGGGCTCGGCGCACCACAGCTCGATGGACTCAAAGCCCAGGCGCTGTTGCGTATCCAAAAAATAGTCGAGCGACCACATGATGTAGTGGATGTTCATGCCCGCGATCTGCTCGCGACGCAGCGTCGGTTTGGTTTCAGGCATGCTAAACCTCCTTATTTCGGTCGAACACGATACGTCCGTCCGACATGGTCATATCAACAGCAAGGTCACAAGCATCATGGCAGTCAAGGCCAAACACATCGCGATCGAGCACACAGATGTCGGCAAGCTTACCGGCCTCGAGCGTCCCCAGCTCATCCTCGCGCATGAGGTCATATGCGCCCCCTGCCGTCCACGCACGAAGGAGCTCGGCAATCGTCAGCGTATTGCCCTCATTCACGGACAAACCGTCGGCAAAGAAACCGCCGCATGCGCTAAATACTGATTCGCCCAAGCTCGGAATCAAGAGCGGGAGGTCGGTGCCACAGCACACCGTGCACCCCGCGTCTTCCATACCGCGACGGTTCCAGCTGTGCAGCAGTCGGACCTCGCCGATCTGCCGACGCATCATCGACAGGCAGTCCTCGCGTTTATCGAGCGTGAGGATCTGGGGGTAGACCTCGCAGATTCCGCCCAGCTTGCCAAACAGGGCAAGGTCTTCCGGATCAGAGTTCTCGAGGTCGGTAATCGCATGGCGTCGAAGCATGACTCCGTGTTCATCTCGCGGCAGCGAAGCATACAGCGCAACGGTGTGGCGAACGGCGCCGTCACCCTGACAATGAAGCGAGTAACGGAAGCCCTCGGCATCAATCGCGCGCAGCTCGTCCTCAATCAAACCCCACTCGGGCTCCTCGACAACCGTCTTGCCGGCAGCCCCTGCATCGGCCGTCTCCTCATAAGGATCGATCATCTCGGCAAGTCCTGCCCACACGCCACGATCGGTCATACGGTTGAAGCCCGAGAAACGAACAAACGGTCCCTGGAAGCGATCGCGCGCCGCACGAGCATAGGACAGATTCGCCCCGGCGCCCACCGGCTGCGACATCATGGAGACGCGAACCGTCAGCTCGCCAGATTCCTCACGACGCGCCATCTCGTCGGCAAATCCGTAATAGTCGTCGAAGGCCATCTCTTTGATAGCCGTGACACCGCGAGCGTTCAGCATCGCCATGTAATCAGAATACCCGGCGCGTACCTCGGGAAGCGCCAGGAAGTCCCGCATCATACGCCAGGTCTTCTCGGCGTAGCAGGCCTCGGGCGTAAAACCATAGCGCTCGCTGGCGGCGGCGTTGAGAACGCACGCCTCGGCACCCGGAGTAAAGCAAACAACAGGAACGTCTCCGAAGGCGTCGTCGAGCGCTGCCGCCGTTTTTTCATTCTTGGCGCCTTCGGCGAGCGATGCGGGAAGGTCGTGCCCAAAGGCGGCGGCACAATCGAGATGGGCATCCTTCCACAAACGCAGAAGCGCTACCACTTCGTCGACGTCAGAGGCTTCGGATAAGTCGGCTCCCAAGCTCCGCAACGCCCAGCCCGTATAGAACGTATGCACATCGACCAAGCCAGGCATGACCGTTCTGTCGCCACAATCGATCACCTCATCTGCCTGGGCGAGAAACGAGTCTGCCTCGCCAGCGCTACCGACGGCTTCAATCCGATTGCCGCGTACCGCGACAAAACCTTCAAACGGCTGGTCTTCCGTACCGGTGAAGACGCTCTTGGACGTCAGCACCGTCAAACGATCGGACATCGCGACCTCCTTACGCCGGAAGCATGCCGGAGATGGCGGTAATGACCAAGCCAAACACGACCATAAAGATGAAGAACTTCCAGATGGTCTTCCACCATTGGCCAAACGAGATCTTTGCCACGGCAAGGCCCGCCACCGTCATACCTGCCACGGGGCTAATGGTGTTAATGGTCTGGTTGGCAAACTGCAGCGCCGTTACGGCGGCTTCGGGGTTGAGGCCCATAAGCTCGGTCAAAGGACCCATGACAGGCATGGTAAGCGCGGCCAGGCCGGAGCTCGAAGGAACCAGGAAGGACAGGAGGCCAAGGACAACGTACATAAACGTGGTGTACACGGCGGCAGGGGCTCCAGCAAGCAGAGTGGCAAGTGCCTGAAGGATGGTGTCGATAATCATGCCGCCCTCGGCGATGACCAGAATGCCGCGAGCGATACCGATAACGACGGCTGCGTAGGCAAAGTCGGCAAGACCCTTAACGAACTCATCGGCGATGGTCTGCTGGTCAAGACCGCCCAGGATACCGGCGAGCAGCCCCATGCCAAGGAACACGGCAGAGATCTCGTTCATATACCAGCCCTGCGTAACAAGACCCCACACGATAAGCGCCATACCACCGGCAAAATCAATCAGCACGAGCTTCTGGCGAGTGGTGAACTCTTCCTCGATGGAAGCATCGGTCACGGAGAACTCAATGCGCTTGAGTTTGTCGTCCTCGAACGTAACGGACGACTTGGGGTTCTTCTTGACGCGCATGGCATAGCGCATGGCCCATGCGATGCCGGCGGCGGTGAAAATAACCCATGCAACGGCACGCAACCACAGCTGCGGGTTGCCCTCGATGCCAATGATGCCCTGCGCGATCAAAACGTTGAACGGGTCAATCGTCGAGGCGCAGTAGCCCAAGTTGGGACCGAGGAAGCAGATGATGAATGCCGTCATGGAGTCATATCCGATGCCCATCATGATGGGGATGAAGATGGCATAGAACGGCAGGGCTTCCTCAGACATGCCAAACGTGGTGCCGCAAATGGACAACAGCGTCATCGTGATGGGAATAATCAGAATATCTTTGTTTTTGAGCTTCTTGATTACTCGGCTCATGCCAGCGTTGAGCACATTGGTCTTCGTGATGATTGCAAACGAACCACCAATCAGCAAGACAAAGGCAACGACATCGGCAGCCTCCTGAATGCCCTTAGTGGGTGCTTGCAAAACCGCAAAGATGTCCTGCCCCAAGTTGGTGGTCTCGCCGGTCTCGGAATCGGTGTAGTTCTTGTCGACCTGTTCATAGGTTCCGGCAACGGCGACCTCACGCTCGCCTGCCGCAGTCGAGATCGTCTTGCGCTGGTATTGGCCAGAAGGAACGACCCAGGTTAAAACTGCAAAAACCACGATCAGCAAGAACATGATCGTATAGACATGCGGTAATTTGAATTTGAAACGTCTGTTT
>CABRFW010000009.1 GCA_902470265.1 uncultured Collinsella sp. | reverse complement strand
TGCCACCCGTGATGTCGCCCTCGAAGTCGTCCATGTCACGGATGCCGTGGCGGCGGCGGTAGAGCACCGCGAGGCCGTAGACGATGGTGACCAGGGCGCCGAAGATCATCAGCCAGTGGGTCCAGCAGTGGATCTCCTCGAAGGCGGCGAGGGCGTTCTCGTCGTCATCGATGGTCGCCAGGGGCACGCCATCGTCGAGGATGGTGGCGGCGGCAGCTGCGGCAGCCGCGGGAGCGGCGGCAACCGGTGCCAGCAGAGGAACAACAACGGCGGCTGCGGGGAGCGCGGTGAAGGCGATGACGAAGGCCGTGTCATCGGTGAGCTCCATGTTGGCGAGCGGCTCGTTGTTCCACACGCCGTTGCCGTAACCGTCGTCGGCGGTCGCGCCGGGAATCTGGGCCGCGGTCAGGACGGCCACGCCATCCTCGGCCAGGTTGCCGGCAGCATCGTACTTGTTGAGCACGTAGCGGGTGGGACCGTCGATGGTGCCAGCGATGGCCGCATAGGTCACGACGAGCTGGTACTTATCGGCGATACCGTCGGGGACGTTGTTGCCGGGGTCGGTCGGATCGGTACCGATGACATCCAGCGCCCAGTTAGCGGTGAAGGTGTACACGGTGTTGCCCTGGAGCTCACGGTTCAGGTTGGAAGCAACTGCGTTACCGCCCTCGGTCCAACCGTCGAAGACGAAGCCAGCAGTCGGGTTAGTAACCACGCCATTGAAGATGTTCACGGTGCCGGAGGTCGCGTTGTTGGCGAAGGTGATGACCTTCTGCGCGAGATTGACGGTGCCCTGGGCGTCGTTGGCGCTCTCGTAGTTGACGACGGCCTGATACTTGTCGGGGATGCCGTCACCCGGGTTCTCATCACCATTGTCGTCGTTATTGGGGTCGGTGATGACATCAACAGCGTAAGTCAGGGTGATGACGTTGTCAGCCTCAACGGCCCCAATGTTCAGCTGCTCCTTATCCGCACTCTCGAAGACGTAGCCCGGAATGGAGACAACCTCGTCGAAGGAGCTGATGACACTCTCAAACTCCTGGGGAGCACCGGTCTTGGGGTCGAGCAAAGTGTTCCCATCCTCGTCAACATAGTTAACGGTGTAGGGGAAAGAACCGATGACGTAGTCGACGCGGATGACGTTGGCCTCGCCCGTGGCGGCCTCGGCGGCAACGGAGAAGGAGTCCTGGATGGAGTCGAGCGTGGTCGTGCCGGTGTAGCCGACGTACTTGTCGGTGACGTTGATGGCGGACTTGTCGACCGTGACCGTGGTCTCCTCGCCGATCCAGCCCTCGGCGCTGACGACGGTGTCGCTCTCGGCGAGCACGCCGTCCTTGTAGTAGTCGACGCGGTAGCTCACTGCGTGCTTGGCGTCGCTGTTCTTGACGTAGTCGACGCGGATGACGTTGGCCTCGCCCGTGGCGGCCTCGGCGGCAACGGAGAAGGAGTCCTGGATGGAGTCGAGCGTGGTCGTGCCGGTGTAGCCGACGTACTTGTCGGTGACGTTGATGGCGGACTTGTCGACCGTGACCGTGGTCTCCTCGCCGATCCAGCCCTCGGCGCTGACGACGGTGTCGCTCTCGGCGAGCACGCCGTCCTTGTAGTAGTCGACGCGGTAGCTCACTGCGTGCTTGGCGTCGTTGTTGGGAATCCACTTGGCGGTAATGATGTAGTCGCCATTCCCATCATCAACAGGATCGTTCCATCCGCCAAACGTGTAGCCAGGGCGAGTTGGGTTATCCGCAGGATTGGTCAGAGTTGGGTTCTTCTCGAAGCCAACCGCTGTCTGAATGGCATCGCCATCATCGGTAGCCTTCCAAGTGTACTTTACGATTTTGGCGGCAGCGTCAAGATGCCAGGTAACGGTGACATATTTCAGGCTATTGCCTTTGTACATTTCTGCCCAGACGCCCTTCGCGCCGGAGTAATCATTTGCACCATCTGATGTTTTCAGGCTCCAGCTGCTTACTACATCCAAGGGGAAGTTGTTCCCGTTGTAGCGGGTCATGTTTACAGCTAAGCTTGCCACCCTGCTTTTATCTTCTTCGCTAGCAGAAATCCCAAGCTGCTGGCTCGTTGTGGGAGGCGTGGGCATCACGTTCGCAAGCTCACCAAGGGTGTACCATTTTTTATCTTCATTTCCATTCAGGACAATGCCCAAAGATTGGATTAGTGCGTCGGCCTGGCTCCTGAGATCTGTGTCGTTTATTACGCTGTTCGAGCGATCAATTTCTGCGTAAACGTACACGGGATATATGGTTCCGCTCTCAGACGCATTGGTAACCGTAACAGTGAAAAATTCTGTTTTAGACTGGTCAAGCCACGAATTCTTGTAAGTATGAGTGATGGTCACACTACCTGCAGACTTACCGGTCACGGTAGCCTTTTGGCCGTTGCCGTCCACCTTTGCAGTCCCAGGATTACTCGAACTCCAAGAATTGTTGTAGCTTCCTTGATTAGACGTGAGGGTAATCGTGTTTCCGACAGCCACTAGTTTCTCGCCAGTCACATCTAGCGTCGAGGTGCCGCCAAAAACGCTGTCGATGATGCTGGTGACAACGCTCTTGGCCATCTCCATCTTCTCACCCAGCTCGGTGGAGGGAGCGGGGGTGGAAGGCTCAGCAGCGTCAGTATTGGCGGAGCCGGCGACGGCCTCGGCAGTCACGACGACGGTGGCACCGTCCGCGACCCTATCGGCTGCGACGGTGTACTCGCCGGCGTTGGGGGTGAGCGTCGTCTCGCCCTTGGCATCGGCCAGCTTGACGGCAGCCGCGCCCAGCGTAAAGCCATCGGCGGCCTTTACCGTGAACTTCACATCCTTGTCGGCCGGAACGACAAGCTCGGTCGCGACATCATTGCCGTTGTAGGTGACCGTGGCGTTCTGCGCCTTCACCTTGAGCGTCACGTCAGCCGGAGCGGCGTCATCGGCATCGTCTTCGTCCTCGACGCTGGCGATGCTGAGCAGTTCGACGGGCTCGAGCTTCTGCTCGTCGGCGGCGGGCTCGGCGACCTTCTCGTCCTTGCCGGAGGTCTGGTCGGCCAGCTCCTCCTGCTGCTGAATCTGCGCCTCGTTGGGCTCACCGTTGATCGCGCTTGCGATCGGGATGAGGGTGAGGGTCGACATGGCGAACACCACCGCCATGAAACCCGACAGGAACTTACCCCAGAGGGTATCCTGTGGCTCCTTGTACCTACGTTGTTGCTTCATGTGACTCCACCAACCTTCCCTTGGCCCTACTCACGGCTACACATGTTGCGTCACCCGCGCGAACGGCTTGCGCGCGCATGACATGTATAAAATGGAATGGCAGAAGTATATAAATGTGCGAATTTCCTTGCTGACCTTGGGTTTTAGCTATCTTAGTCATTCTGGGAAGATAATGCGGAGATGCCGGTAAACGAGTGCTCTGACCGGGGGCTTCGCATTACCCCATCAAGGCCCCATTCATAACGTGCTGCGGCAAATGCTAGGTATATGCTAGGGCATTAGGTGGGTATCGAGCGGATAAGGGGCGGTATCCTGCAAACGCTCTCGCATCACCCGCGAGGATAATACGATTCCGAGGACGAAGGCGCTAAGCCCATGGACACGCAGGAAACACCCCTGGTGGTCTATCGCGACCACTGGACCCCCGAGTACATCACCCTCATCTGCGGAATTGCCAATGCCGGCGGCGGTACGCTGGTCATAGAGTCAAACGACAACATATACACCACCGGGCACCGCAAGATGCGGCGCCCCTTCGAGCAGATTCCCCGTATCATCGAGCGTGACCTGGGGATTCAGTGCACTACCGAGCCGGTGCTCGATGGAATCAATCTGTACCTGGAGATTCTCGTTCCGGCTGTTGCCGAGCCGCTGACCTACGAGGGCGAGTACTGGCTGTACTCGGAAGGCCACAACACGCGCTCGACCCGCGAGACCGTCTGGGCCTCCCTCAACGGCACCGCCTCCCAACAGGACACGGAGGCAGGCGACACCCTTTCCTGGGAGATGCGCCCCCAACCCTACGTTGAGCAAGGGCAGCTGAACGCCCGCCAGTTCCTGGCACTCGGACTGCTCAAGATTGATGCGCCCGATCCACCCACGAGCAGCGTCGCGACGGCGATCTTGCGACGTATCGACTACCTGAACCTGCGAGATGCGCGGGGCGAGGGCATAACGAACGCCGCCATCGTTCTTCTGCACAACCATCCCGAAACCATCATCCCCGGCGCGACGGTGCAATTGGAGCTCGTGGCCCAGGACAATCACGCGTTGTTGCGCAACGAGGTAGGCGGCGGTATCAGCTGCCAGGTTGAGGAGTCGCTACGCCTGCTCTTCGAACAGTAGCTACCCATGGCCGTGGCGACGTCCACCACCACGGAAAACCCCGTCATTGCACTCAACTTCCCGCCTCAGGAGGCCGTCCACGACGTGCTGCTCGATGCCATCGTGGGCAAGAACTACGAGACCGGCCAGCCCGTGCGCATTAGCGTGCACCCGGACAAGCTCATAATCTCGATGCCATGTGGCGGTGTCGAAACGCCTGGCGGGGCAAACCCCGTGCTCGCGCGGGCGTTGCACCTCATGGGTTACCTGGACAGTCAAAACGCGAACTTCGAGCGCGCCGTGCTGCGCTGCGGCGACATGGGGGCGGCACTGCCGGTCATCGACCACGGTTCCCGTGAGACGACGGTGACATTCTCGTTGGATTCGCAGAAAACGTGGCAAATGAGCACCCCCCCCCTGCGCAAAATTTGGCCCGCAAGCCGCTACCGGGCAACTTCTCGTCGACGCCGGAGAGCGGAATCGTCGGACTGGGCGAGGCGGCGCCCAAGGACGCGCCCTTCTCGGCACGATCCATCGCCGCGGCAAACAACCTGGACTTCACGTCGACCGACGAGTACGTGCTGCGCGTGCTGCACACCAACGGCCGTGCGACGGCGGTGCGCATTGCCGGCGTGCTCGGCGTGAGCGAGAGCACGATACGACGCTCGTTCCGCAAGCTGCGCGAGTACGGGCTCATCGAACGCGTGGGGTCGGATAAGGCCGGCTATTGGCGCGTGAATTCGTGAAGATGGAGTTGTTTGCGGTGCCTAGCGGCCGCTGACGTGGCTTTCGAAGCAGTCGAGCCTGCGGACCTCGTCACGGCGACGCTTGACCACGGTCAGGCCGCATGCGGCGACCACGGCGAGCACGGCAACGAGAACCGCCCCCTGCGCCCAGCTAAACTGGCTTTCCTCCTTGGCGAAGGAGGCGAGCGGGGTCTCCTCGTCGGCTATCGCCTCTGCAGCTGGCGTGCTAGCGGACGCAGTCATGACCTCGATGGGCACGGCCGGGCCCGTGGGCGTGCTAGCGGTCTGGATTGGTGCGACGGTGCCCTCGACGGCATGTGCGCTCGGGATGATGGCGATGGCGAACGTCAGGGTGAGCGCCATGACCAGCGCGAGAATCACCGTGACGAATTGGTTGTGCGTCGTGGGGCGTGCTTGTGCCGCGTTTTCCGTTTTCTTCATGGCTTCCCCTGCCCTTCCTGGTCAACCTGCGTTGCGAGAAAGCGACTCGCAAACAGGACGTTCGCAAGATGACGAGCACATTGTACTTGCTGACGACCGGAATGTCATCATTTGAGTTGGAGGAGATACGAGTGACAAAACGCACCGGGGTTGTTTCGTCACGTTTGGGGCAGTGGTGTATGGCCGGATATGTTGCATGGTATACTACAGCCAGCGGATGCCCGCGACGTGGATGTCAGGCAACGCCGTTGGTTTGAATGACCGCCTAACGCCTACGGGCGCTGGCGGTCATCCTTTTTCCGAGCGTCGCTCGGATTCTTGGACACGAATCTGATGATCGTCCCCGCAAGCCCGGCCAGCATCGTGGCCAGCTTGAGAATCTGAATCAAGAGATCCATGGGCATCACCCCCTCTCGTGGGGAGGGCGCTGCCGACTCGCGGGACTTACAACCGCTGACCTGCGAATATCATACCATATATACGAACATGTGTTCGTGTTTTCGTAATATCGATTTCGGTAGAGCGATCTGGGAAGCCCCAATAACGCGAGGGAGGCGGCCCGAAGGCCGCCTCCCTGGTAGAGCTATGTCGCTTACGCGTCGCTAGCTAGCTCGCGCTACATCGCCTGGAAGGCTCCGTTTGCGGCAGGATCGGATGCCTGGCGGGCACTGTAGCGCCTGCTGCCGTCCATGATGTCGCCCTCGAAATCGTCCATGTCGCGCACATCGTGACGGCGTCGGTACAGCACGCCGAGGCCGTAGACGATGGTAACGAGTGCGCCGAAGAGCATCAGCCAGTGCGTCCAGCAATGGATCTCCTCGAAGGCCGCCAGCGCGTTGGCGTCGTCGTCGATGGCCTCAAGTGCCGTGATGGCTGCCAGCGGATTACCGTCATCCGCGATGGCCTCGACAGCTGCAGCGGCAGTGGCGGTAGCAATCGGCGTGGCGAGCGCAGCGACAGGACCGGGCGCAGGGGTCGGTTCCACGGCCGGCCCCGTAGGACCAGTCGGACCTGTGGGGTTCGTCGGATCAGTCGGCGGCGTCACAGGCGGGGTTGGCTCATTCGGATTGTCCGGATTCGTCGGCTCGACCGGAGTCGCCGCATAGGTAATCACGAAGTCAGTATTCTCTGTGAGCTGCATGTCGGCAATCGGAGCCATGGGGGCCCAGGTGCCCTCGGGGCCAAAGCCCACACTGGGAGCAGTGCCAGGAATCTGGCCGGCATCCAGAACAGCAGTGCCGTCAACAGCGTGATTGCCATCGGCGTCGAACTTGTCGAGGACGACACGCGGAATACCGTTAATCGTGCCATTAATGGCTTCGTAACTCACGACGAGCTGGTACTTGTCAGCGACGCCATCGGGATGCTCGACGCTACCGGGGTTGACGGGGTCGTTGCCGACCTCGTCGAGGTCGTAGTAGACGCTCACGACGTTCTGGCCGGGATCGCCCGCGACGACGGTGGCGTTGTTGTTGTCGACGCGATCGAGCACGTAGCTGCGGCCCTCGAAGGTCGTGGAGGGCGCCGCCTCGACGTCGATCGTCCCGCCGACGCCGACGCTGGCGTCGGTAGCAGCGCCGAGCGCGCCGTCATAGTAGTAGGCGACGAATCCGTTGCCCCAGCTGGCGACGAAGGCCGCGCCCTCGGGGCCGACCGTCACGCCGGCGGGGTTCTGGGCGCTCCAGGCGGGATCTCCAGCGTAGCCATCGCCGGCGGCCGTCGCGGGGACATCGGCCTCGGTCAGCGTGTAGGTGCCGTCGACCGCGTTGTTTCCGGCCGCGTCCTTCAGGGTGATGACGTAATCGAGTTGCGTCCTGCCACCAACCGTGCCACCAACGCCGGCGAAGGTCACGATGGCCTGGTACTTGTCGGCGATGCCGTCGGAGTAGTCGGTGTTGCCGGGGCTGTCGGGGTCGTTGCCCAAAACGTCCTCGTCCCACGTGGCGGTATGGGTGACATTGCCCGTCACCTTGTCGGCAATCTCCTTATCCCAGCCGACGAAAACGTAACCAGCACGCGTCGGAACAGTACCGTTGAACGCAGGGGTATTGGCACCATAGAGCAAATTGTCGGTCGTCTGATCGGCAAAGACCATGCCATTGGCACCATCGACATAGATTACCGCATAGGCAGCCGCATATGTGTACGTGTAGAGGGCGAGTACGTCGCTACGCTCCACATCGCCAGTGGGAATGGTCGCATGCCAGCTTTCAGAACGATAGCCTTTGTAGAAGTCGGTATCGGGATACTCGCCCACTGCGGGGGCAGCAGGCATGGTCGCAGTGGCATCAGCATCCGTGGAAAGGACACCGCTCTTGTAGAAGGTGAGAACTTCCACGACATTCGCGTCGCTTCCCGTGTTCCAGCTGCCGTTCGCAACAGCAAAGGTTACGAGCTTCTGATACTTGTCGGCAATGCCATCGGGACCCTTCTTCTCAGGATCATTGAGGTTGCCGATGTTGTCCTCGTCCCACTGGGCGTAGTAGGTCACGTCTCCGGTCACGGTTGCAGCGGGAGCATTGCCGTCTGCATCAGCCCAGCCTGCGAAGACATGTTCGTTGCGGGTGGAATCAGCAACAGTCGGTGTGTTGCTGCCAGCACGGAGGTTAGGGTAGACCAATTGCATACCGTCGGCGACCGTTCCGCCATTGAGATCATACGTCACCGTATGGAGCTTTTCCCACTGGGCGTAGTAGGTCACGTCTCCGGTCACGGTTGCAGCGGGAGCATTGCCATCTGCATCGGCCCATCCGGTAAAGAGGTAGCCCTCACGAGCGGGATCGTCGCCAAAACCGGGTGTCGGATCATCGCAGTAGACCGAGACCTCCTTGTCGGCGAACACCTCATCTTCTTCGACGCCATCGGCGTAGATTACCGTGTAGGGTAGGGGATCATAGTAAAGGTTGAGCACCTCTGCGGCGGTAACACCATCGCCCTTTACGATCTCGGCTTTGACGTACTCGGGGTTGTAGCCGGTCCTGTTCAGGGCAAACGAGATGGTCGCGGGCTTGTCGGCAATATTGGTATCAACCTTCACGCCGTTATCAATAGCGTAGCTTTCGTTTGCCGAAATCCTATCGCCCGTGATAGTCACGTAGTCCTTCCAGACGGGCGAAGAGGTGCCATTGGGCTTCTTGGCGGTGATGTTGACAGTATCGAGCACCGTTCCAGTCCTGTTGTTGATGTACTTCACCGCAAGCGCCTGCTCGGAAGGAAGCGCCTTGACCTTGACGGCCACGAGGCAAGCAGTCTTGCTCTTATTCCAAGCGGATTCCCAGGGGATTGTAAAGGAGTTCGGGTCGTCAGCGGTGGTGCCGCTTACCTGCGAGAAGTTGTCAGGTGCCGTATAGTCAAACTTCTGTTTCTTCGCGGGCTTTCCGTCGAGAGGCATGATGCGCACCTCTTCAATTTGCCAGTAGTTGGCGATGGAGAGGCTATTGTTGAGCTTGTCGGCATTGGGGCTGTAATAGTAAGTGCGCAGCTGATAGTCAAGCTTCACGCCGTTGGAATCATAGAGCTGGTAGACGGCGCAGGTGGGATTCGAGGCACCGGCTCCGGCAAGCCACTCAGCCTCGGTATAAGGCCAGTCTTTGCTCTTCAAAATGACATCACCGTCGCTGCCAATGGACTGGTTGTAGTGGTAATAGAAGACCAGCGTCTTGCCATTCATGGAATTCCAAACACCGTCGCTCATCTTGTATTCCCAGCAAGAATTCAGTTGGTTGTAGCGAAGTGCGGAAACCGCCTCAGAGGAGTTGTACTTTTTGGAGTCATCCGATTTATCAGTCTGGGGATCGGACTGGGCTTGAGCATGATGGAAGGTATAGGTTGCACCATCTTTTGCGGCTGTAGAAGGCACAAAACTGGAAGGGCTCATACCCTCTTCGCTACCAAGACCCTGCAAGCTCTTGGTCGAGAAGCTGGTTTTGCCCAGAGAGGTGGTGGTACACCAAGAATATGCGGTTATCGTCTGCTCGCTGGCGGGGAGTTGCCATGCGGGGGGCTCGGGCTCGGCTGCCGGAGCAATGAGCGCCTCCTCAACCGTGGACTCGGCGTCCTTGGTCTTCGACTTGACGGGGCCAACGAGACCGGCCTCGCAGTCATCATCATGAACAGCGCCGGTGCAATTGCATGCTACATCGTCGACTTCCTCGTCATCGCTAGTCGGAACAAGAGAATCAGGTGTGTCACCCGCCTGCTTTTCATTGGCAGGACCTTGAACATCAGATGAGGCTACCTGTCCTTCCAGCTCCACAATTTGCTGCGTGGGAAGAGCAGCGGGCTTTTCGACACTTTTCTTATCGTCTGCCGCAGAAACCACAGGAGGCTCTCCGTTCTGCCCACCGTTTACGGCAACCGCAATGGGAATGATGGTGAGAGTCGACACGGCGAACACGATGGCGATGAACGTCGCCAGACATTTACCCCATAGCGTGTCTTTTGGTTCTCTGTGCTTCTTTCTTTGTTGGTCCATGCGCCTCCACCAGCCTTTCCTCGTGCTCACTTGCGGCGACGCCACTATATAAGAAGGTTTGACTAGGTAAAAATCGGCGTTTGCACTCGATATATGCTCTGACCGTGAGATATTCGCAAAATCAGCCTTTTGACCGGGAGCTTTTCACGCCATTTGCCCTGTCATATCTCTATGTTCCCTCGGAAATTGTCCTTCATTTGTCGGTGTTTTGACATGGTAACGCCATGCTATTAAAATGAACGTGCCGGTTACTGAAAGAGCCCTCGGGGCTGACGAAAACAGGCGGGTACCGTACGAACCACGGAGGTCACCATGGAGAACAAGGCCATCACCGTGAACATCCCCCGTTGGGAGACGGACTCTCTGGAGCTGATCTGTGGCATCGCGAATGCCGGCGGTGGGTACGTGCTCCTCCCCACCTCGCAAAAGGACTATTCCTCGGGTTTGCGGCGCGCCAGGCGCAAGTTCGAGAGCATCCCCGATTCAATAACGCAGGGCCTCGGCCTCACGTGCCCCATTACCCCCGTGATGGAGGGCAACGAGTTCTTTCTCGAGATAGACGTCCCGGCGGCGCTGGAGCCCCTGGGGCTGCATGGCGTCTACTGGCTCTACGAAGACGGGGTCAACACGCGCCAGACCTATGAGTCGATATCGCGCAGCTGGCGTGACGAGGCGACCACTCCATGGGAGCTCAAGACGCTACCTTATGTCGAGGACGAGGACCTGTCCGGCGAGGCCCTAGTCGCCATCGCGGGCATCCCGCTTTCCAACATGGACGCAACCAGCGGAACCTTGACGGACACTGTCAAGAGCAGGCTCGACCATCTGGGGCTCACGCATCCACGGACGGGAAAGGTCAACAACGCCGCCGCGGTCCTGTTGTGCGCGAACCCCGCCCGCTTCGTGCCGGGCGCCACGGTGCACGTCGAATCCTTCGAGGTCAACGGATCACCGGCGGGGCTCGAAGACGAGGTGATCGGACCGCTCCCGCAGCAGATAGACGATACGGTGCGACTGATCATGGATACGTACCTGCCGTCCATCTCGACGGCAAGGGCGTTCACCAACGCTTGCCCACCCGAGTCGGCCGTACGCGAGGCGGTGACGAACGCCCTGCTCCACAAGGATTACGCAAGTGGCGTGCCCGTGCGCATCACGGTCTCACCCCAACGCCTCGTCATACAAAACGTCGGTGCCGTCCCCACCGGTTGGACCGAGGAGGACTTCGTGCGCGAGCACGCCCCGCATTTCCGAAACCCCGTGCTCGCGACCGCGGCGCGGCTGCTGGAAATCACCCCGGGTTGGGGCGAGGGCGTGAGGACGATGCGCGAGGGTTGCATTCAGGCGGGCGCCGAGCTCCCCAACTTCGACCTGTCGCCGGAGCACACCGCCGTGGTGTTTCCATTACCCGCAACGAAACGCGGCGCCGCTGCCATACGCGCGAAGGCGGGGGGCAAGACGAGGGCCGAGGGTGGTCGTGATCGCAAGGCGACGGCTCCGCAGGCCACCGGTGATGGAGCGCGGCGGGCAACATTCGCGGAACGCTCCCTGGCGGCAGCGCACAAGCTCGACATGACGCAGACCGACGAGTACGTGCTGCAGGTGCTCACCACCAACGGGCGTGCGACGGCCGTGCGCATCGCGCAGGCGCTCGGGGTGAGCGAGCGCACGGTGAGACGGTCCTTCAAGAAGCTACGCGATTACGGGTTCATCGAGCGCATCGGGTCCGACAAGGCCGGCTACTGGAGCGTCACCGGGTAGCGGGCAAAAGAAAAGGGGCCGTGAAGGCCCCGGTTGGTCTTGGTGGAGGTAAGGGGGCTCGAACCCCTGGCCTCAGGCTTGCAAAGCCCGCGCTCTCCCAGCTGAGCTATACCCCCGTTTTCGAAACACGTGTCACGTAACCAGACAAAAGCGCTCCGGCAACATTTGTCTGGTGCGCATTTGCCTCCAAGTATCAATAAACGCCCCGGCGGCGACTCGGCCCACGCCGGGGCGTTTATTACCTAGAATGGTGGGCCTTACAAGATTCGAACTTGTGACCTCACGATTATCAGTCGTGCGCTCTAGCCAACTGAGCTAAAGGCCCGCGCAAATACGCGAGCACGTATGTTGCCACAATCTTAGTGCCTTGGGAAGCGTTTATTCGAGAAAGTTCGCTTCGTTTCCGTGGAAGTGCCCCGCAAACAACACGAGCGGCCCCGAAGGGCCGCCCGCGAATGAGACAGTTACACTGAGCAACTGTCTCATTTTATGCTAGTCAGTGGTGTCGATCTCGTCTTCCTCGATGTCGTCTTCCACGTCGGCGGGGACCTCGGTCTTCATCTGGCCGGATATCTCCTCGGTCAGAAGCTCGGTCTGTCCCTCGATGATCTCCTTCTTCTTTTTCTTGCCGGCAGCCACACGGGCCACGGCGACCACGCGGTCGGAATCGTCGACGTTCATGACCTTGACGCCCTGGGTCGCGCGCGAGAGCTCGGAGATGTCGCCGGCCTTCACGCGGATCACGACGCCTTCCTCGGAGACGATCATCATCTCGTGCTTCTCGTTGATGATCTTCATCGCGGCGATCATGCCCTTCTTGTCGGTCATCTTGATCGTCGACATGCCACCGCCACCGCGGTGATGCTCGGTGTACTCGGTGACCTTGGTTCGCTTGCCGTAGCCGCGCTCGGTGATGACGAAGAGGTCGCTGTCGTCGGGCGCGATCTCCATGCCGAGCACGCGATCGCCTCCTGCGACGTCGATGCGGATACCGTGGACGCCCGTCGTGTCACGACCCATGGGCCGCGCCTCGGACTCGTCGAAGCGGATGGCCTTGCCGGCGCTGCTCACCATCATGACCTTCATGCCCGGTGCCACGCGGCGCACGGCGATGAGCTCGTCGGCATCGCGCAGGTTGATGGCGATGAGGCCGTTGGAGCGCACGTTCTTGTACGCGTCGAAGGCCGTCTTCTTGATCATACCGTGCGCGGTCGCGAACAGCAGATACTCGTCGGCCGGGAAGTCACGCGTGTTGATGACGGTCGCGACCTTCTCGTCGTCCTCGATGGGAAGCAGGTTGACCACGGGCGTGCCCTTGGCCTGGCGGCTGCCGAGCGGAATCTGGTGCACCTTCTGGCGATAGACCTTGCCCTTGTTGGTGAAGAAGAGCATGTAGTCATGGGTCGAGGCGATGAAGAGCTGCTCGACGAAGTCGTTTTCCTTGAGCTTGACGCCGCTCATACCCTTGCCGCCGCGCTTCTGCTGGCGATAGGTGGCAACGGGCAGGCGCTTGATGTAGCCGCTGCGCGTGATCGTGACGACCATGTCCTCGTCGGCGATGAGGTCCTCGATGTCGAGGTCACGCGCCTCGTCGGCGATCTCGGTACGACGCTTGTCGGCATAGCGGCGCTTGATCTCGAGCATCTCGTCGCGGATGATCTCCTTGACGAGGCTCTCGTCACCCAAGACGCGCTTGTAATAGGCGATCTTCTCGCGCAGCTCGGCGAGCTCAGTCTCAATCTTCTCGCGCTCGAGTCCGGTCAGACGGCGCAGGCGCATCTCGAGGATGTGATTTGCCTGGACCTCAGAAAGCCCGAAGCGCTCGATGAGACGCGCGCGTGCCTCGGCATCATCGCGCGAGGAACGGATGATGGAAATGACCTCGTCGATGTTGTCGAGCGCGATGACCAGACCCTCGAGGATGTGGGCACGCTCCTCGGCCTTGCGCAGCTCGTAGCGCGTGCGACGCTGGATGACGTCGATCTGATGGTCGATGTAGTTGTACAGCATGTCCTTGAGACCCAGGACGTGCGGCACGCCGTTGACCAACGCGAGGTTGTTGATGCCGAAGCCCGTCTGCAGCTGCGTGTGCTTGTAGAGCTTGTTGAGGACGACCTGCGGCTCCTCGCCACGCTTGAGGTCGATGACGATGCGCATGCCCTTGCGGTCGGACTCGTCGTTGAGGCCGGAAATCTCCGTGACGGTCTTCTGCTTGACCAGATCGGCGATCTTCTCGATGAGCTTTGCCTTGTTGACCTGGTAGGGAATCTCGGTCACAACGATGCGGTTGCGGCCTGACGTGCTCTTCTCCACATGCGCCTTGGCGCGAATGGTGATGGAGCCGCGACCCGTCTCGTAGGCTTCGCGGATGCCACTGCGACCCATGATGGTCGCACCCGTCGGGAAGTCGGGACCGGGCATGATCTGCAAGACCTCGTCAAGCGAGATGTCCGGGTTCTCCATGACGGCGATGGTCGCGTCAATGGCCTCACCCAAATTGTGGGGCGGGATGTTCGTGGCCATGCCGACGGCAATGCCGGCGGAGCCATTGACAAGCAGGTTGGGAAAGCGCGCGGGGAGCACCTTGGGTTCCTGCAGCGACTCGTCGTAGTTGGGTTGCCAGTCGACGGTCTCCTTCTCGAGGTCGGCCAGAAGCTCCATGGCCGGCTTGTTCAGTCGGGCTTCGGTGTAACGCATGGCTGCGGCACCATCGCCGTCGATGGAACCGAAGTTACCATGGCCGTCGATGAGCGGGACGCGCATGGAGAAGTCCTGTGCGAGACGCACGAGCGTGTCGTAGATGGCGGCATCACCATGGGGGTGATACTTACCCATGCAGTCACCGACGGGACGTGCGCACTTGACGTGGGGCTTGTTGGGCGTGATGCCGCTTTCGTTCATCGCGTAAAGGATGCGACGATGGACGGGCTTGAGGCCGTCGCGCACGTCGGGTAGCGCGCGGGCCACGATGACCGACATCGAGTACTCGAGAAACGAGGTGCGCATCTCGCGCGCGAAGTCGGTCTCGGAGACCTTGCCCACGTTGATGTCGAGCGTTCCGATGCCGTGGTTGATCTTGGCCTCGAGACTCTCCTCCTGCTCGACCTCTTCGCCGTCCTCGATCACGGTCGCCTCGACCTCGGTGAACTCGTCGTCACCCATGAGGGATTCCTGGTTGTCGTTGTTGAAGGTATCGTCTGCCATTGTTCATCCCTCCTTAGATGTCGAGGAAGCGCTCGTCGATGTCGGCCGCATGCTCGGTGATGAAGGTGCGGCGGCACTCGACGTCGTTTCCCATGAGTTCGTTGACGACGCGGTCAACCTCGGTCATATCGGAAATCTCGACCTGGCGCAGCGTGCGGCGCTCGGGGTCCATCGTGGTCTCCCAGAGCTGCTCGGGGTCCATCTCACCCAGACCCTTGTAGCGTTGCACATCGTATTTCTCGGGATTGTCGAGGTTATTCATGCACTCCTTGAGTGCCTCGTCGTTGTAGAGGTACTGGATGACCTTACCCGTGCGCGAGTTCTTCTTCTTGAGGCCATAGAGTGGCGGGCACGCTATGTAGATGTAGCCGCGCTTGATGAGCTCGGGCATGAAGCGGAAGAAGAAGGTGAGCAGCAGGATGGCGATGTGCGCGCCGTCGACATCGGCATCGGTCATGATGATGATGCGGTGGTAGCGCGCCTTGTCGGCGTCGAAACCCTCACCGTATCCCGTGCCGATGGCCGTGATGAGCGAGTTGATGGTGTCCGAGGACAGCGCACGATGTTCCTGCACGCGCTCGACGTTGAGGATCTTGCCGCGCAGGGGAAGAATTGCCTGGTAGCTGCGCTCGCGTGCCTGCTTTGCCGATCCACCTGCGGAGTCACCCTCGACGATGTAGAGCTCGGTGAGCGCTGGGTCGCGCACGGAACAATCGGCGAGCTTGCCGGGAAGTCCGGCGCCTTCGAGAGCACCCTTGCGACGCGTGAGGTCGCGGGCCTTGCGAGCGGCAGCGCGGGCCTTGCCGGCCTGGATGGCCTTCTGGACGATCATCTTCGCGGGCTTGGGATTCTCGTCGAGATATTCGGCAAGTCCCTTGTTGACGGCGCCGATGACGAGACCACGTACCTCGGGATTGCCGAGTTTTGCCTTCGTCTGACCCTCGAACTGCGGCTCGTGCAGACGAACGGAAATGACGGCCGAGAGACCCTCGCGGCAGTCCTCACCGGAGAGGTTCTCGTCCTTTTCCTTGAGGAGATTCTTCTTGCGCGCATACTCGTTGATCGTCTTGGTCAACGCCGTGCGGAAGCCCTCGAGATGCGTGCCACCATCGGTCGTGTCGATGTTGTTGGCAAACGAGCGGACGTTCTCGGAGTACGTCTCGGTCCATTGCATCGATATCTCGACCTCGCCGGCCTCGCTTTCGGCCTCGAAGTACACGGGCTTCTCGTTGATGATGGCCTTGCCCTCGTTCATGTACCCGACGAAGTCGATGATGCCACCCTTGTACTGGAAAACCTCGGTTTGGGGCTCTTCACCACGATCATCGCAGAAGACGATCTTGAGACCCTTGTTGAGGAAGGCCGTCTGACGGAAGTGGATGCGCAGCGTCTCGTAATCGAACTCGACGGTCTGGAAGATTTCGGGATCGGGCCAGAAGGTGATGGTCGTGCCGGTCTTCTCGGTCTTGCCCACCTCGATGATCTTTTGGACGGTCTTGCCACGCGAAAACTCCATCTCCCAGATGGCACCATCGCGCTTGACCTGGGCGACCACTTTGGAAGACAGGGCGTTGACGACAGAAACGCCGACGCCGTGCAGGCCGCCGGACACCTTGTAGCCGCTACCACCGAACTTGCCGCCGGCGTTGAGGATAGTGAGGACAACTTCGAGCGTCGACATGTTCTTGCGCTTGGGATGTTCCTCGACGGGAATGCCGCGACCGTCGTCGACGACGGTGCACGAACCATCCTTGTTGAGGGTTACGTCGATTTGGCTGCAAAATCCTGCGAGCGCCTCGTCGACGGAATTATCGACAACCTCATAGACGAGATGATGTAGGCCCTTGGGGCCCGTCGATCCGATGTACATGCCAGGGCGCTTGCGAACATGTTCCAGACCCTCGAGGATTTGGATGTCTTGTGCGCCGTAGCTGCTTTCTTGTTCAGTCATCATTCTCCTAACACTCAGGAAGCGCACCATACGGTACGCTTCCGCCATTGCATAGAATGCTCGGCACATTCTAGTGCATTTATCAGGTGATTTTGTTCTAAAACACAATATTTTGTGTTTTAAGGGCTTTTCGGTTCCATGTATGGGGATGAGGTGCTGGAAAATCTTGAAATGCGTTACAACGCAAATTTGTAGCGATTCAAGATATTCGACAAGGTCAAGAATATGAGACAGTTGCTCAGGGACGCCGTCTCATTCACAAATGAG
>CABRFW010000008.1 GCA_902470265.1 uncultured Collinsella sp. | reverse complement strand
GCTATCTGATCGCCGACTCCAGCAAGATCGGCAAGCGCGACTTCTACACCTTCTGCCGCCTGGACAGCCTGGACGCCGTAGTGTGCGAGCCGAGCATCTCCGCCGAAGACCGCGCCGCCATCGAGGAGCACGCGCAGGTCATTTGCTAACTAGCGTAGCAGGCGATACTTCTGCCCTCTGCCGGTGCCTTCAACTGTCGCCAGGCCTGTCTCAACGAGTTTTTTGAGGATGCGAAGAAGCTTCGAGCGACTAAAGGTGACTTTGGCCGCAAGCTCGCTTGTCGATTGAGGGTGTACTCCGCTCAGCAGTCCGAATACGATAAGTTCGTCGCCTTTGAGCCCCGGGTTATCCATGAGTAGGGGAAGTGTTACCACAATGGCGTTATCCGAAACTTGAAACCGGGGCTTTCTGACGCTGTCCTTATAGGTATCGCGAATTCGTATGATGCCCGTTCCAAAGGCTTCGATAAGACCCAGGCGCAAAAAGACTTCGGCAAGAATACGATTGCGTCTAACGGATAGCATGTCGGACAGATATTCATCGACGGTCATGCTTGCCGGCAAGCCGCCGGGCGAAGCGACTTCCACACGGTCGTCGAACATCGAGATGCGGATGTGTGCGGGCGCATCCCAAGTCCTATGAACGACTGCATTGGTAATGGCCTCGCGGAATGCTTCGAGCGGAATGAGCTCCTTGCGGATCCGCTCCATCCCCTGGATCTCTTCGTAGCAGTACTGGGCTTCGAAAAGCTCAAGGGCTCCGTCAATTTCCGCTAGAACGGATGCATGTTCAAGAGTCTTGCGCTGCTTAATGAGGTTGATAGTTTCACCAAACACTGCGATGTCGATACCCGGGAAGCCATTCTCGTCCGCGAGCAGTTCTGCCGCGTTGTTGTAGGTTCCGGTTTCATCAAGCAGGCCAAGGGTTTTGAGAGTATCGGTTGTGAATGACTGAAGCGAAAGTTTTGCTGTTAGACGATTCTCTAAAACGGTGAAAGATAAATCTTGTTTGTTTGCCGGGAGCTGCTCAAAGGAGAGGTTTTGACCCTCGAGTACAAGACGCGAAAGGCCTAGGGTATCAACTGGAATGGTCGCGGTGTCATTGCGCTTGTATGCCTTCGAGCGGTATAGGTAAGGCTTCGATCTGCCGGGAAAGACCGTAAGCTCCACGGTTGCATCGGGCTCGTCGATCTTTAGGGAGTAATCGGGCTGGGGGATGATCGAATCGTTAATCTTGTTTTCGATATCCAGGCAGGTCTGCTTGGGGTCATCGAGGCCAACGGCTTCTCCGTCGTCGTTAATTCCAAATAGAACGCGTCCTCCCGTGCCATTTGCATAAGCGGAGACGGTTTTAAGGAACGAATTGGTGACGCATTCCTTGAATTCAAGATCTTTGGATTCTTGCATTGTGATGCTCCGTTTCGCTTCAATTTGACGTGAAAAATAACACGTAAAAATTTTACACGTCATTTTATGCGTCAAAATTATGACACGAAAAAATTTGCGTGTCATTATGCGCGTCAAAGTGACGCGAAATGACGCGCAAACGCGAATGCATTGGCATTCTGAACAATAATGGAGTTTGTAAGCCTGGGGCTTGATTGGGCTAACGCATGGAATTATCCGTATTCTCGAACACGCTTTCGGTATCATTTTGGCATTAAAAGATACCGAAGTGTGTTCGTGATGCCGATAATAATTAAGAAAGAGGAGCGCTTCGTAGCTGCCTGGAAAGTGAGGATTTGACCATCTGATTGTCTCGATCTGTAACAACTAGGCGATCAAATGCTCGTTAGATGTTACAGATTTAGATTTTCTGCCTGGCCGATTCCGTTTGTCTCAATCTGTAACAACTGGGACCGAAAAGCTCGGCTAGATGTTACAGATCGAGATTGAGCGGATTGACCTGTGCGTTTGTCTCGATCTGTAACAGGTAGATGGTCAAAAGTGGGCTAGGTGTTACAGATTTAGATTATTCGGACCGGCCTGTGCGTTCGTCTCAATCTGTAACAATTAGGACCGAAAATCCCAGCTAGATGTTACAGATCGAGACAAACGATCCGCGCGGCTCGGCAAAAAACAAAAAGGCCGCATGCGAACCCGTGGAGGGATTCGCATGCGGCCGATAGGGGGTATGCGGCAAAAGTTAGGCCATGAGCAGGCCGGTCTCCGCGACGTTCTTGTACCAGTACGCGCTCGCCTTGGGATAGCGCTTCTGGGTCTCAAAGTCGATGTAGAACAGGCCGTAGCGCTTGTTGTAGCCGTTGGTCCAGGAGAACTGGTCCTGCAGCGACCACACAAAGTAACCGTCGACGTTTACGCCGCCGTCGATTGCCTTGAGGATCCACGCGAGATGCTGACGCATATAGTCGATACGAGGGGCATCGTCGATAAAGCCGTCCTCAAAGTCGTCCTTATAGCCCATGCCGTTCTCGGTGATGTAGATCTTCTTGTAGTTGGGGTAATCGTTCTTAATGCGCAGCAGCAGGTCGTACAGGCCCTCGGGATAGATGATCCAGTCCCAATCGGTGGTGGGTACGCCTTCGCGCACGCATGACTCGCCCACGCCCTTGAGGAACCAGCGCGAGGAGCCCTTGTCGCCGGTGCCATTGTGGTTGATGTCGTTTTCGCCCTCGGCGGCACGCAGGAACTGGCACTTGTAGGTGTTGACGCCCAGGCAATCGTTGTAGGGGAGCGCGGCGGTCAGCGCGGCGATGTCCTCGTCGCGGACGTCGAGCTCGCCGCCGGCGATATGGGCCAGCTTGGTCGCAGCCTCCATGGTGTCGGCTGCATAGTGGCCGCGGAAGGTGGCGTCGAGCACCCAGCGGTTGTTGATGACGTCGGCCATGCGGGCGGCCTCGCAGTCGGCAGCGCTGTTGGGATCGAGGGGATACTTGGGCTCCAGGTTCTGGACAATGCCGATCTCGCCCTCAAAGCCGCCCTCATGGAAGGCAACGACAGCCTTGGCGTGGGCCACCATCATGTTGTGCATGAGCTGGAAGGCCTTGTCCAGGCGATACTTCTCGCCGTGCGGCCAGTTGCCGACGATAAAGCTGCCCTCGGCGGTCGCGGGAATCTCGTTAAAGGTAAACCAGTGCTTGACCTCGGTGAACTCGGCAAAGCAGAACTTGGCGTACTCGACAAAGGCGTCGATCGTCGTGCGCGTCAGGAAGCCCTCGCCGCCGTTCTGGTAAAAGGCCTCGGGCGTATCGAAGTGATCGAGCGTGACATAGGGGATAACGCCAGCTTTGTTGCAGACGGCGAAAAGCTCGTGATAGAAGGCAACACCCTCGGGGTTAATCTCGCCAGTGCCGTTGGGGAAGATGCGGCTCCAAGCGATGGAGACGCGGATACCGTTGATGCCGAAGCGCTGGCACAGGTCGATATCGACCGGGTACTTGTTGTAGAAATCGCTTGCGGGATCGGGGGAGAAGCGACCCTGAGCTGCCAGGAAATCGTCCCAGGGCACTTTGCCCTTGCCGTGCGTGCGGGTCTCGCCCTCAACCTGGTAAGCAGCGGTGGCGCCGCCAAACACAAAGCCGTCGGGGAACTGCATGGGGTTGGTCATGAGTCATCCTTTCTGTGGGATACGAATAGGGAGAGGTGCCCGAACTGGGGATCCGGGCACCAACAGAGGGAGGAGCCTAGTCGAGGTTCTCGCGGAGCCACTTAATGGCGCCGGCGGGATCGCGGGTAAGGTCGATATATTCCTTACCGCGGGGAGCGAGCAGCTTAATGCCCAGGCGATCGGTGTCGGCCTTCATGTCGTTGTAGTAGCTACGGACCTGCGGGGCAAGCACGATAACGTCGTACTGATCCATGATGGCAGTGTGCTGGCCATAGGCGCCTGCGGAGGAAGCGATGTTCTCTCCGGTCTGCGCAGCACCTTCCTTGATGGCGTTGGCAAGCATGGCAGAGGTGCCGGCGCCGGCGCACAGGACGAGGACCTTCAGACCGTCGACATCCTTCTTAGCGGATGCGTCGAAGGCGGGCTCGGGCTGATCGGCGACAGGCTTGCTGTCGGCGGCAGCGGCGGTCGGCTCGACGGAAGCGGCGGTCTGCTCGACAGCGGGCGCAGAGGTGCTGGCGGTGATGGTGGCAGCACCATCGGACTCGAGACCCAGCTCGGCGGCGCGCTCGGTCTCCTGGTCGCAGAGCAGCTTATCGTATGCCTTCAAGAACGGCAGGTAGATGATGGCGTCCAGCAAGATGATGATCGCGACAAAAACCAGGGCGATAAGCTGGAAGTTCGTGGTGATGAAGATGCCGATGGGGGCAGGGGTAGCCCAAGGCACCACGAAGGAGAAGCCGTTCATGCCCACGTTGTCGATAAAGAACTTGGCAACACTCACGTTGACGCAGCCGGCGGCAACAAAGGGGATGAGCATGTAGGGGTTAAGGATCATCGGTGCGCCAAAGAGCAGCGGTTCGTTGACGGCGAAGGCAACAGGAACGATCGAGGCCTTACCGACGGCTTTGAGCTGCTTGGACTTCATAAAGAGAATCAGCAGAAGCGGCACGATGAACGTGGCGCCGGTGCCGCCGAACTCACCCACGAGCGACATGTTAAAGGTGAGGGAGTGGGCGGGGTGGCCGCCTGCCAACAGAACCTGCAGGTTCTCGGCCTGGTTGGCAAGACGGATGGGGTCGATGCCCGGCTGGACAATCGAAGGGCCGTGGACGCCGATGAACCAGAAGAACGCGGTGGCCGCCTGAATAAGGATGAGTCCGGGGTAGGTCTCTGCCGCAGTGAAGAGCGGGGAGAGCAGTTTGATAAGCAGCTCGGAGAACGGAACGCCCATGAGGTTGCGCACAACGACATCGACGATGCCGCAGATGATGACAGCACCGCCAAAGGGGATGATGTCGCGGAAGTTCTGAGCGATGGCGCCCGGAACCTCCTTGGGCAGCTTAATGGTCAGATCGCGCGAGACGCAGAACTTATAGACCCACACGGTAATGAACGCGGCGATATAGGCCGAGAACAGACCGCGCGTACCCATGCTGGTGCAATCGAAGACAGAAAGCTCGGAGCCGTTGAACTTGGTGGTGAACTGCGTAACAGCGAGCAGCAGCATGCTGCACTGGGCGGCAACCATGGTGGAGCCGTCGTTGAGCACCTTGCCGGCGGGCATGCGACGGTTCATGGAAGCCGTAAAGTTCTTGGCGGTGGTGCCGGCAACCATGATGCCCATGACGCCCATGGTGAAGTTGTACAGCTTGTTGCACCAGTCGATGAGCGGCTGGGGCAGCGTGATGCCAACTACGCCGGGAAGGGTGGCAATGAGCAGAAAGATCGAAGAGGTGAGGACAATGGGCATGCACCCAAGGAATCCGTCCTTAATAGCCTGGAGGTAGATGTTCCTCGAGATCTTCTCAAAGAACGGCTGATGCTTTTCGAGCATCTTTACGATGGCGTCCATAAAGCTCCTTTGCTACTTGATGCGCGATGCATGTGGATGGAACTGGTCGTCGATGGATGGTCAGGACTGCCCGGAAACCTTCCTGCTTAAGGAAGGCATTGCGAAATGACAACGTTGTCATTTCGTTAATGACAACGTAAGACATTTTTGGAAGAGCAACAAGGATTTACGGGTGAGCGGTCGATATTGTCCGGTAAACGGTTGATTTGTCAGTCGGGCAGGTAGTGTATGCTAGAACGCAAAAAACAAGCGATGCAAAACCGACTGGAGAAGTAGTGGCAACGATGGACAAGAAAAATGTCTCAATGAACGATGTGGCGATTGCCGCGGGTGTTTCTCTCAAGACGGTGTCGCGTGTGATCAACGAGCCCGATAGCGTGCGAGAGTCGACACGCGATAGGGTCCATGCTGCCATGGAAGCGCTTGGGTTCCGGGCGAACTTTGCCGCGCGTTCACTCAAGTTGGGCCGTTACGGGTGCATCGGCGTGGTGCTGTTCCACTTGTCGGGCGGCAACGTGGACATGATTGACGGTATCGCCGATGCCGCCGCAGAGCGAGGCTTTGCGCTCACGATGATTAAAAAGCGGGCGGGGGAGAAGATGACCCTTGCCGAAGCGGCACGTAGGATGTCGCAGCTTCCCGTCGACGGCATGATTTTCAACCTGCGCCAGATGGTCGATGACTTTGATACCTTTGAGGCGCCGAAAGACCTCAAGACGGTGATTATCACGTCGATGGAACATCCTACCTGCTCTACCGTCAGTGACGACCAAGAGGGCGGCGCGCGCATGGCATGCGAGTACTTCTTGAATCGCGGACACAAGAATGTGTACTTCGTCTCTGGTAAGAAAGAGTCGCTGTCGAGCCAGTGCCGTATGAAAGGTTGGCGAGCGGCACTCGAGGCACGTGGCATTGAGCCGCCCGAGCCTCTGCAAGGCGATTGGAATGCGGATAGTGGCTATGCCGCGGGCCTTGTGCTTGCCGATAAGCCCGATTGCACGGCGGTCCTCGCTGCTAACGACTGCATGGCAAACGGCGTGATGATGGCTCTACGTGACAAGGGTCTGAGTGTGCCCGATGATGTGTCCGTGATCGGCTTTGATGACGAGCTTTACAAGACGATTCCCAACTCGATTCTGACGTCGGTGAAGTTTCGCCACCGCGAGCTGGGCGTCCGTGCGCTTAACGAGGTCGTCGCCGGTCTGGAAGCCCCGAGCTCCAGAAGCCGTACGCTCGTCTCGGGCGTGCTGGTCGAGCGTTCAAGCGTAAAGGACTTGCGGGCGTAGACGTGCTCGGCCTGTTCGTCTAAATCTGTAACAGGTAGGGCCGAAAATCTCAGCTAGTTGTTACAGATTTAGACAATTCGGTCCGGTATATTCCGTTTGTCTCGATCTGTAACGTCTAAGCGGTCAAAAGTGGTCTACATGTTACAGATTGAGATTTTCGGCTTGGCCTGTGCGTTCATCTCGATCTGTAACAGCTAGGACCGAAAAACTCGGCTAGATGTTACAGATTGAGATGAACAGGAGGACGGGTGCGATCTAAACAAAATGGCCCGCGCATCACACATCGATGCACGGGCCATTTATTGTCTGCAAGCGGCAGGTGGTGTCAGCGTCTTATGCCTCGAGGTTTTCCTCGATCCAGGCGACGGCACCCTTGGGATCCTTAGTGAGGTCGATGTACTGTTTGCCCTTGGGCGACAGCAGCGTGATGCCCAGGCGGTCGGTGTCGGCCTTCATCTCGTTGTAATAGGTGCGAACCTGCGGAGCCAGGACGATGACGTTGTACTGGTCCATGATGGCGTAGTGGCTGCCGTAGGCACCGGCGTTGGCGGTAATGTCGATGCCCAGCTCGTCGGCGCCTTCCTTAAGCGCGTTGGCGAGCAGTGCAGAGGTGCCGGCGCCAGCGCACAGAACCAGAACCCTCAGATCCTTGCCCTTAAGGGCGGACGGAGCTGCGGAGGCCTCAGTGGCAGAAGCGGTCTCGACAACAGGAGCCTCAACGGCGGGGGCGGCAGCGGTCTTGACGGCCTTGGTCTCCTCGGCCTCTTCTTCGGCCAGGGTCTCGGCCTCCTGCTTGCACAGGACGTTGTCGTAGGCCTTGCAGAACGGGTAGTAGATCAAGAAGTCAACGACCAGCAGGACGACAACCAGGACCAGAGAGATCGGCTGGAAGTTGGTGTCGATGAAGGTGCCGATCGGTCCGGGGAGTGCCCACGGCATGGCATAGATAAAGCCGTTCATGCCCAAAAAGTCGATGAAGAACTTACCAATGAGGACGTTGGCCACGGGGGCAAACAGGAACGGGATCAGGAAGTACGGGTTGAGGATGATGGGCGCGGCGAACAGCAGCGGCTCGTTGACGGCGAACATCACGGGCACGACAGAGGCTTTGCCGACGGCCTTGAGCTGCTTGGAGCGCATAAAGAGCAGGAAGATGATCGGGACAATGAACGTGGCGCCGGTGCCGCCGAGTTCGCCGATGTAGTTACCGAAGTTCTCGGTCAGGGCGAGGGCGGGGTGACCGCCGGCCTGCAGCGTGGCGAGGTTGGTGGTGATGTTGCCAAACAGCGCGGCGTTGAGGGCAGGCTTAACGACCGAGGGGCCGTGGATGCCCATGAACCAGAACAGCGGGATCATGAACCAGATGAGGGCGAGGCCGGCGTAGGAATCGGCAGCGGCGAACAGCGGGCTCACCAGCGTGGAGATGACGTTGGCAAACGGGACGGCCAAGCAGGTGCGGCAGATAACGTCGATGACGGCGACAAACAGGATGGAGAAGCTGAAGGCGAAGATGTCGCGGAAGTTCTGGGCGATGGCGCCGGGGACTTCTTTGGGCAGCTTGATGGTGATGTCTCGCTTAATGCAGAAGGCATAGATGTTGACCGTGGCAAATGCGGCGACAAAGGAGCTCAGCAGGCCCTTGGTGCCCATGTTGTCGGTAAAGAACACCGAGACATCGGCGCCGTCGATCTTGGCACTCGTCTGGGTAACGGCCAAGATGAGCATGGCGCACATGGCGGCGACCATGGTGCTCGTGGCGTTGATGGCCTTGCCGGCAGGCATGCGGCGGTTCTTGGAGCCGGTCAGCGCGCTTGCGGTGGTGCCGGCGACCATGATGCCCACGACGCCCATCGTGAAGTTGTAAACCTTGTTGCAGAAGTTCACGACGTCGACGTTCCACCAGTCGGGCAGCGTAAAGCCGCCGACCGTGGCGACAACGCCCGGCAGGGTCGAAATAAGCAGGAAGACAGAAGAAGACAGGATGATGGGCATTGCTGCCAAAAAGCCGTCTTTAATGGCCTGAAGGTAGATGTTCTTAGAGACCTTGTCGAAGTACGGCTGACCTTTCTCCAAGAACTTAACGATCGATTCCATAGTTCACGCTCCTCTTTGCATGAAATCTTAATGGCATGGACGTTGAAAACCTATATGGTCTCCCGCTTGCTAAAAGCCCGGGTGCAGGCGGGGTCGGTCCCAGGGGGAGAGAGGGGAGCGGCTGGGTTTGTATCGCATAGGGCCGCTCCCTTCTCGGGGGAAAGCGAGGCGATGCGCTACTGCGCGTCCGCCATAGTGTCGGCGAGCTCCTTGTACCAGAGTGCCGACTGCTTGATGTAGCGTTTTTGCGTGTCGAAGTCGATGTAGAACAGGCCGTAGCGCTTGTTATAGCCATTGGCCCACGAGAACTGGTCCTGCAGGCTCCAGATAAAGTAGCCCTGGACGTCGACGCCCTCGGCGCGCGCCTGGAGCACCTTCTCCATGTGCTGGTCGACAAAGTCGATGCGCTCGGGATCGGCGACGATGCCGTTTGCGTCGGGCTCGGGGTCCTTGTGGCCCAGGCCGTTTTCGGTGATATAGATGACGGGGAGGTTGGGATAGGTGGCGCTGATGTGCTTGAGCGTGTCGTAGAGGCCTTGCGGGTAGATGAGCCAATCCCAGTCGGTGGTGGGGATACCCGGCATATCGACCTGCTGCCCGACGCCCTTAAACTTAAAGCACGAGGTGCCCTTGTCTCCGGTGCCGTTAAAGCTGTTGGTGGACTCGCCATCGTAGGCGGCGATAAACGCCGACTGAT
Organism: uncultured Collinsella sp.; assembly: GCA_902470265.1. Lineage (GTDB taxonomy): Bacteria > Actinomycetota > Coriobacteriia > Coriobacteriales > Coriobacteriaceae > Collinsella. The sequence continues at coordinate 7,685 of CABRFW010000008.1, read as the reverse complement.
AGTAGTTGAGGCCGAACATATCGTTGCGGGGCGCCGCCTTGGCGAGCTCCTCCATGTCGCTGTCCTCAACCGTAAGTGTGGCGTTGTTGGCACGCAGAATCTCGTTGATGAGTGAGAGGGTGCGCGCGGAGTAGTGACCCAGGAAGGCGCCGTCCATGATGAAGTCGGTGTAGAAGGCGTTGTACAGGTCGGCGGCGTGCTGGTCGGCGGGCGAGTCGGTGGCAGGATATGCCGGCGTCAGGACGTTGACCATGCCAATGCGTCCGCCCAGGTGCTCGGTCTCGTCAAGATCCTTATACAGGTTGACGGCGCGGGCGTGGGCAACGAGCTCGTTGTGCTGGCTCTGGATGCCGCTCGTCACATCAAAGTGATGGTTGGGCGGGAAGTTGCCTTGGATGTATTGGGAGTGCGAGAGGCTGATGAGCTCGTTGATGGTGAACCAATTCTTGACCTCGCGGAACTCGCGGAAGCAGAACTCGGCATAGCGCACATAGGCGTCGACGGTCTTGCGGTTGAGCCAGTCGCCCTGGTTGAACAGGGCGGCGGGGGAGTCAAAGTGATGCAGGGACACATAGGGCTCGACGCCATACTTTTTGCAGCAGGCGAACAGCTCGTGGTAGTGCTTAACGCCCTCGGCGAGGGGTTCGGCATCGTCGCCGTTGGGGAAGATGCGGGTCCAGGCGATGGACACACGAATGGCGTTGAGTCCATGCTCGGCAGAAAGGCGGATATCCTCCTCGTAGCGGTTGTAGAAATCACTGGCCGGGTCGGGCAAAAAGCGACCCTGGGCGACAAGGTAATCGTCCCACATGGTCTTACCCTTGCCTGCCACCTTCGTGGAACCTTCCGTTTGGTACGCGGCGGTTGCGGCGCCCCAAACAAAGCCCTTCGGCAGCTGCTGTACGCGGTTTAGCAAAGACATATGCATACACCCTCTCGTCTCGCTGTTCGATATTGTGCGTTTGCGCTCAGGAGGCTCCCTGGTTAGCGTTCAGCGGTGAAAAAGCCCGATAAACACTATCTTAAAATGATTAGAACCAAAATGAGCACGTGAACATTTGACAATGAGCACGTTAACATCCGGCTGGGATGTATAGAAACAAAACAACTTCAAACAGCCGCGAACGGTTGTATTTGTTCGGTAAGCGGTTTTGATTGACAGAAGTTTTCATGTTGTGGTATATGGCTCGGGTATCATGAGCACGTTATCAATGTATGTACGATGCGCCATGGGCGCGGGGAATAGTTGGGAAGCAGGTTAGCGTGGAAGGCATGGATCAGCAGACAAGGAATGGTCGTTCGGCGAGCGCGGCAGAGGTTGCGGCGCTCGCTGGCGTGAGCCGCCAGACTGTGTCTCGCGTGGTCAACGGTATGCCCAACGTGACGGAAAAGACGCGCAAGCGTGTGCTGGCCGCCATGGAAGAGCTGGGCTTTCGTCCCAATTTTGCTGGAGCGGCGTTGCGCGGCGGGTCGTATCGTTCTATTGGCCTGTGCATGTACAACATCACACGTGTCGGTAACCTGGCGACGCTCGAGGGTATCATGCAAGCGGCGCGCGAGCACGATTTTGCCGTCACTATGATCGAGATGGGCGGCGACAAGCCCTATGCACTTGCCGATGCCTCGCGCCGCATGGTCGAGCGACCCGTCGACGGCATGATTCTCAACATGAACCGCATGGCTCCCGATTTTGAGGAGTTTGTTCCCCAGCCGGGAGTGCGAACGGTCATCCTGTCCATGTATGCGCATCCGCGCTGCACGACGATCGACTCCGACCAGTATGGTTCGTGCGAGCTGTTGACCAATTATCTGCTGGAACATGGTCACTCGAATATGCGGTTTGTGGCGGGTCCGGAAAACTCGATTTCCTCGCGTTTTCGTGAGGCCGGTTGGCGCGATACGCTGGGTCGTGCTCATGTCGATGCCGCTCCGATGCTGCGCGGCGATTGGAGTGCGGACAGTGGGTACGCCATGGGCGAGCGGATTGCGGCCGAGGTGCTTGCCGGCGGGTCGCAGGCGCCGACTGCCGTGCTTGCGGCAAATGACCAGATGGCGCTGGGCGTTATCGCCGCGCTCGAGAACGCGGGCCTGTCCGTGCCCGACGACGTGAGCGTGGTTGGTATCGACGACGCACTCGAGGGACTTGTTCCTCACAATCGGCTGACGACGCTGCGATTTGATTTGCGCGGTGTCGGTAAGCTTGCGTTTGAGGCGGCGATTGGAGAGAGCTCGTCTATCGAGGCGATTCATGTGCCGAGCACGCTGGTCGAACGCTCGACTGTTAGGGACATACGGGGTTAGGTCCTACTCCGTTTGTCTCGATTTGTAACAGGTAGACGGTCAAAAGCGGGCTACGTGTTACAGATTTAGATTCTTCGGAAAGAGCAATCCTGTTCGTCTCAATCTGTAACAGTTAGGACCCAAAATCTCGGCTAGATGTTACAGATCGAGACAAACGGCCCCCAGGCCGAACAAAAACAAAAGACCGGGGGCGGCGCGCCGTGTGACGTGCCGCCCCCGGCTGAGAAATGGGGACAGGTTATGTGGGCGGTGCAATTCCGCCAACCGCTTGTCGCAAGCCGCTAGTCCAGACGACGGGTCTGCGCTACGTGCTTGTACCAGTATGCGCTTGCCTTGGGCGTTCGCTTCTGGGTTTCAAAGTCAACGTAGAAGAAGCCGTAACGCTTGTTGTAGCCATTGGTCCAGGAGAACTGATCCTGCAGGCTCCACAGGAAGTAACCGCCCACGTTGACACCCACCTCCATGGCCTTAAGCAGCCAGCGCAGGTGCTGCTCGATGTAGTCGATGCGCGGCTGGTCGTCCACAAAACCGTCCTTGTAGGGGTCCTTGTAGCCCATGCCGTTTTCGGTGATGAAGATCTGCTTATAGTTGGGGTAGCGCTGCTTAATGTAGACGAGCAGATCGAACAGGCCCTCGGGATAGATGATCCAGTCCCAGTCGGTGGTGGGGATGCCAGGCTTGTTCACATGCTCGCCAATACCCTTAACGCGCCAGCGGCCGGTGCCCTTCTCGCCCGTACCGTTGTGGTGCAGGTCGTTCTCGCCATCGTAAGCCTTCAAAAAACGGCACTGATAGTTGTTAACGCCCAGGTAGTCGTTGTAGAGCGCGGCCTCGCGCATAATTTCGAGGTCCTCGTCCAGAATCTCGATGGTGCCGCCCGAGACGGCAGCCAGGCGGTTGGCGCACTCCAAGGTGTCAGGCGCGTAGTCGCCGCGGAAAGTGGCGTCGAGCAAGAACTGGTTCTGCAACACGTGCTCGTTATTAGCGGCTTTGATGTCGGCGGGGTCGTTCTCGTTGAGCGGGTACTTAAACTCCAGCGACTGAATGACGCCGATCTTGCCCTTAAAACCGCCGTTGTGGAAGGCCAGTACTGCCTTGGCGTGGGCGAGCATCATGTTGTGCTCGCACTGGAAGGCCTCGGCCAGATGCGCCTTGACGCCACCGGGGAAGGTGCCCTCGATGTAGGTGTTGGAGGCGTCGGCCCAGATCTCGTTAAAGGTGAACCAGTAGGTCACCTGGTCGGCGTACTCCTTAAAGCAGAAGGTGGCAAAGTCCACAAAGGCGTCGATGGTCTCGCGGTTGAGGAAGTCGCCCTTCTCAAAGAGGGGAAGCGGCGTATCGAAGTGATGCAGCGTGACAAACGGCTCAACGTGGTGCTTGTGGCACTCGGCGAAGAGATCGTGATAGAACTGGACGCCCTCGGGGTTGATTTCGCCGGTGCCGTTGGGGAAGATGCGGCTCCAGGCGATGGAGAGACGAATGCCGTTGATGCCGAACTCCTCGCACAGCTCCAGGTCGACGGGGTACTGGTTGTAGAAGTCCGAAGCGGGATCGGGGGAGAAGCGCCCCTGGGCCTCCAGAAAGTCGTCCCAGGCAACCTTGCCCTTACCGTGAGTGCGGGTCTCGCCCTCTACCTGGTAGGCAGCGGTGGCGCCGCCAAAGACAAAGTCCTCGGGAAACTGCGCGGGCGGGTTGGTGACGCTAGCAGGATTAACGGACATGATGATCCAATCGTCTAAATCGAAGGGCCAGCCGGTCTTGGATGGTCGGCTGGCCCTGGGCGTTACTTACTTCGAAAGTTGCTCACTCACGAAGGCGAGAGACTTGTCGCCGTTCTGGGAGAGCTCGATGTACTGCTTGCCACGGCAGGCGACGCACTTGTTGCCCACGCGCTCACAGTCCTTCTGCAGGTCGGCCAGGTAGCTTGCGGCCTGCGGGGCCAGGACGACCAGGTCAAAGTCGGGGAGCATGTCCACGTGGTTGCCATAGGCCTCGGCAGCGGTCTCGAGGTTAATGCCGCGCTCCTTGGCGGCCTTGGCCAGCGCGTTGGCGAGCAGGCCCGAGGTTCCGCCGCCCTGGCAGAGCACGAGCACGCGCTTGCCGTTGAGGTCGCTGGCGGTCGTTGTCTCGGCAGCGGGTGCTGCGGAAGCGGCGGGGGAGTCGGCCTTCACGGCCTCGGCAGCAGCGCCGGCGGCAACGCTCTTGGCGTCAGCCTTGCCCTGGAAGGCATCGTTGAGCTTGGCGGCCTTCTCGGCGTTCTTGGCGGCGAGCTCCTCCTGGGAGATCTCGGCCTCCTCGGCGCACTTCTGGGCGTCATAGGCACGGAAGAACGGGTAGTACAGAACGAAGTCGACGACCAGGATAAGGGCGAGCATCACAAAAGCGAGCGGCTGGAAGCCCAGGCCCATGATGGTGCCGATGGGGCCGGGGACGGTCCAAGGCAGGGTGTACATAAAGCCGTTCATGCCCAAGAAGTCGATAAAGATCTTGAGGATCCAGATGTTGGCGATCGGGGCAAAGACAAACGGGACAAAGAAGACGGGGTTGAGCACGATGGGCGCGGCGAACAGCAGCGGCTCGTTGACGGCAAAGCAGACGGGGACGATGGCGGCCTTACCGACGGCGCGCATCTCCTGAGACTTGGCCAGGAAGCAGAACATAAAGACCAGGACGAGCGTGGCGCCGGTGCCGCCCATGCAGACGACGAAGTACTGGGCACCCTGGGTCAGGACAGCGGAAGCGTGCTGGCCGGCCTGGAACGCAGCCAGGTTGTCGGTCATGTTGGCAACGAGGGCGGCGGCGATGGCGGGCTCGACGATCGAGGGGCCGTGGACGCCGACGAACCAGAACAGGCTCATAGCGCCGTAGATCACAGCGAGGCCGATGTAGCCGTCGGCAGCGGTGAACAGGGGCTGGAACACCTGGATGACGCCCTGGGCAAAGCAGAAGCCAAAAGCAGCGCGGAAGGCGATGTCAAAGACCCAAAAGACGGTGATGCAGACGGAGAAGGGGATGATGTCCTTAAAGGTCTGCGAGATGTTGGGCGGAACCTGCTCGGGCATCTTGACGGTGATGTTGCGCTTAATGAAGAACTTGTAGATGATGCCGGTCGCAAACGCAGCGATGAAAGCGGTCAGCAGGCCCTTGGAACCAAGGTAGGTGGTGTTGAAACCGCTGGCGGCGTCCGTGGCGATCGTGTCGCTCGAAAGGAGCAAGAAGCCGATGATGGCCGCGCACATGCACGAGATGAAGTTGATCTGGTTGTTCTTGGGCAGGTCGCGGTTCTGAGCGTCGGCGAAGTGCTTGGCCGTGGTGGCGGCACAGGCGATGGCCAGGATGCCCATGGAGTAGTTGTAGCACTTCCACAGGGCGTTGTTGATGTCATCGGGCCAGTAGAAACCCCAGATATTGGGAACCGAGGCTACCAGGCAGAAGATGGACGAGAAGATGATGATGGGGATGACGGAGATAAAGCCGTCGCGGATCGCCTTGAGGTACTTGTTGCGGGCGATCGCGTTGAAAAAGGGCTGCCCCTTTTCGATGATGGCGATGAGTTGCTCCATGCAAAGCTCCTAAGAGTCGGTGGGTTGGCAACGATGGTAGCTTTTGACGTTTGGTTGCCAAAATGTTGACGTTGCCATTTTGCGACACAAAATAAGACGCGAACCGATGGCCCCTGTGCCTGTGGACCGTCGATTCCTTGCGCGTAAACGTTTGAGCCGCCCGGTGGCTCTGTGTTTGCACAATGGCAACGTTAACATTTGGGCGACAAAAGCCGTTCGGGGAAGCAAAAATGTCGGTGAACGGTAGGTTTTGGGTGGTGAGCGTATGGTGGGGGAGGCGTTGGATATACTTGAAGGCGTTAAAAATGACTGCGCAAGGTGCCACCAATGGCATCGTTGACATAGAAAGATCGACCTATGGCCGCTGTTAAAAAATCGGTATCCGTCAAAGACGTAGCGCGCCTCGCGGGCGTCTCGGAGCAGACGGTCTCGCGCACCGTGCACGATTCGCCCAGCGTGCGCCCCGAGACCAAGGAACGCGTGCGTGCCGCCATGCGCGAGCTGGGGTATCGCCCCAATTTTGCCGGTCGATCGCTGCGCCGTGGCAGGTTTAAGACCGTCGGCGTCGCCATGTTCAACATTACCGGTACCGGCAACCTCGACCGTATGGAGGGCTTTGCCGCCGCGGCCGACAAACATGGCTATGCCATCACCCTCACTAAAGTAGACGGGCATCCGTATACCCTCGAGAGCGCATCGTCGCGCATGAGCGCACTGCCAGTGGACGGTATGGTTGTGATCATGAATCGCATGCCGGCAGACTTTGGCACTTTTGAGCCGCTGCCCGGCATGCAGACGGTGCTCGTTACCATGCTGGAGCACCCGCTCTGTTCAACGGTCGATAACGACCAGTTCGATTGCTCGCGCCAGGTGGTCGAGTACTTGCTGGAGCGGGGGCACAAGACCGTGCACTTTATCTCGTGTCCCGAGCGCTCGCTTTCGGGCATGCGGCGCGAGGAAGGCTGGCGCGAGACATTGCGCGCGCATGGCATTGAGCCACCGCGACTTATCCGTGGCGATTGGACGGCGCAGAGCGGATATGCCGCAGGTCAGGCCCTGGCGGATGATCCGACCTGTACGGCCATTTATGCTTCCAACGACGCCATGGCCTACGGCTGCATTCGCGGGCTCGAGTCGCGCGGAAAGCGCGTGCCCGAGGACGTGAGTGTGGTGGGTGTTGATGACAGCCTGGGCGATATCGTGCCCGACCGTCGCCTGACCACGGTGCGCTTTGACAACAAGCGCGTCGGCATGTGGGCGGTCGACAAGATTGCCGGCGCCGAGGGCGCTGCACCCGGTGTGGAGCACATGCTGTTTCCGGGCGTGCTCGTCGAGGGCGATACGGTGCGCGATGTACGCTAGGGCGCAGGTCTGTTTGGGTTGCCGCTAATTGTGTTCGATATTGTTCAGATTGGTTTAAAAACCGTTCACGGGCGAATAGTGACCGTTCATAGCTCAAAATTACGTTTTGCGCTGTTCTTTTTTGTTTGAATGTTATTGTTTCTGTCATACACAACGCAGCGCGTATGCCCGGACGCGATGCTCTCCATTGGTTCATATGTGAAAGGAACGCAATATGGCAACCAAAGAAGAAATCTCGATGGTTGGATTCGAGATTGTCGCATATGCAGGTGACGCCCAGACCGATCTGCTTGCAGCGCTCGATGCTGCTCGCGAGGGTGACTTTGAGAAGGCCGAACAGCTGCACAAGGATGCCAGCGATGCGCTCATCGGTGCCCACGACACGCAGACCAAGCTGCTTTCGCAGGAGGCCGGCGGTGGCGAGATGGAGATGACCTTCATCATGGCTCACGCTCAGGA
>CABRFW010000007.1 GCA_902470265.1 uncultured Collinsella sp. | reverse complement strand
AGGACTGCGAGTTCTACGATCTGGACGTGAAGTATGTCGACCCTACGGACATCCACCGCATTCCGGCGCAGATTTCACCCGAGAACTACGCTCGTGCTCAGGAGCTCGCCTGTGCTGCCCATAAGGCACTCGGCTGCCTGGGTATCTCGCGCAGCGACTTTATCGTGAGCGAGGATGGCCCCGTCATCCTCGAGACCAACACGATTCCCGGCATGACCGATACGTCGCTGTATCCGGATGAGATTCGCCACACCGATGACATGACGTTCCCGCAGGTGTGTGACAGTCTGATTCGTATGGGACTTCATCGAGCGGGCGTTGCATGCTAATCGAGGACGCTGTTTCGTCGGGAACGCCGCAGTTTGTCATCGATTCCTATGCCACGCTTGCCGAGCGCGCCAAAACCCAATCGTTTGGTCTCATCGAGGAAGATGTTATCGTCCTCGATACCGAGACCACGGGTCTTTCGGTGCAGGACAACGAGCTTATCGAGATATCGGCGGCCCGCCTTTCGGGCCGCGAGGTTGTCGATCGGTTTGATACCTTCGTGCATCCCAAGCAGCTGATTCCCGCCGAGATTACCGAACTCACGAGCATTACAAACGCCGATGTGGTGGATGCCCCATCGGCCGTCGAGGCCGTGGCCGCTCTCGCCGATTTTGTCGGCGGCTGCCCGGTGATTGCGCATAACGCCACCTTCGACCGTTCGTTTATCGAGTCGGTCAAGGGCGGTGTCAACGTCAGCGACATCTGGATTGATTCGCTGGCACTGTCGCGCATCGCGCTTCCGCGCCTGGCATCGCATAAGCTGTCTTTTATGGCCGACCTGTTTGGCTGCGACTCGGTGTCGCACCGCGCCAACGCCGATGTCGACGCCCTGTGTGGCGTGTGGCGTGTGTTGCTCGTGGCGCTCTCCGACTTGCCTCAGGGCTTAATGGCGCGCTTGGCCGACATGCACCCCGACGTGCCCTGGTCTTATCGTCCCATCTTCTCGTTCTTGGCGGGACAGAACCCCGGTTCCATTTTCTCTCTCAGCGCCGCCCGCGCCGACGTACTCAAGGCCGATCGGGCCGATGACCGCGTTGATGCGGACGAGCTGCCGGTCCTTAAGATGCCGAGTCGCGAGGAAATCGAGGCGGACTATACCCCGGGCGGCCTGGTTAATCGCATGTATCCCACGTATGAGCCGCGCGATGAGCAGATCGCGATGGCACTCGAGGTCCGTGACGCACTCGTTACGGGAACGCATCGCGTGATTGAGGCGGGCACGGGCGTCGGCAAATCGATGGCTTACCTGGTGCCTTTTGCCGAGGCCGCGCGCCGCAACAACATCACGGTTGGTATCGCGACGAAATCGAATAATCTTGCCGACCAGCTCATGTATCATGAGCTGCCCAAACTTGCCGAGCAGCTGGACGGAGGCCTATCGTTTTGCGCCCTCAAGGGCTATGACCACTATCCATGCTTGCGCAAGCTTGAGCGTATGAGTCGCGGCCAAGTCGAAATTACGACTAAGCGTGATCCTGCTGACACGCTTACGGCGGTCGCGGTCATCATGGCGTACGTGTGTCAGTCGGCCGATGGCGACCTCGACTCGCTCGGCATTCGCTGGCGCAGCGTCAACCGTCCCGACTTTACGACGGCGTCGCGCGAGTGCGCCCGTCGCCTATGCCCGTTTTTCCCCGATAAATGCCTGGTCCATGGCGCTCGCCGTCGCGCGGCGCATGCCGATGTGGTGGTCACCAACCATTCCCTGCTGTTCCGCAATGTTGCGGCCGAGGGCAGAATCTTGCCTCCGATTCGTCACTGGGTGATCGATGAGGCCCACTCCATCGAGCGCGAGGCGCGCCGTCAATGGGCGCGCGTGGTGTCGGCGGATGAATCGCGCGTTCTGTTTGAGCGCCTGGGTGGCTCGAGCACCGGTGCGCTGAGCCAGGTTTCCCGCGATTTGGCAACCTCGGAGGGCTCTACGCTTTACCTGGGTCTTACCGCCAAGGCGACGTCGACGGTTGTGCGTGCGAGTATGGCGATTGCCGATGTGTTTGACGGCGTTCGCGAGCTTGGCCGCCGTGCGCGCGGGGGCTATGACAACGCGAACCTATGGATTGGCCCCGAGCTGCGCGAATCTGACGACTGGCATGATTTCTTACAGTCGGCCCACGCTGCCATCGACGCATTGGAACAAGCTGACAAGAGCGTCGACGCGCTGGTGCAAGCCGTCGCCGCCGACAAGCCCGAGGTTGTTGTCGACCTGGGTGATATCTCGCGCCGCCTACACGAGTTGGCCGAGAACCTCAAACTCATCATTGACGGTACCGACGAACACTACGTGTACTCGCTGCAAGTCAATCGCAGACTGCGTGCCGGCGGCGAGTCGATGACCGCAGAGCGCATCGACATTGGCGAGGCCTTGGCAACCGAGTGGCTGCCCGAGGTTCACACGGCTATCTTTGCCTCGGCGACCATGACGGTGTCCAAAAGCTTTGAACACTTTAACCACGCGGTCGGTCTCGATCGCATCGGTGCTTCAACATCCTCGTCGCTGCACTTGGACTCGAGCTACGACTTCGATTCGAACATGGCTGTAGTCGTTGCGGGCGATATCCCCGATCCGCGCGATCGTGAGAGCTATCTTACAGCGCTCGAGCGCGTGCTGGTCGACGCCCATCTTGCCATGGGCGGATCGGTGCTCACACTGTTCACCAATCGGCGCGACATGGAAGACCTGTACGCCCGCGTTGAGCCCAAGATGGCCCGTGCGGGTCTGGAGCTCAACTGCCAGCAGCGCAACTCATCTCCTCGTCGCCTGCGCGACCGGTTTATCAACGAGCCGACCTCGTCGCTTTTTGCGCTTAAGGCCTTCTGGGAGGGATTCGACGCCAGCGGCGAGACGCTGCGCTGCGTCATCATTCCCAAGCTGCCGTTCTCGAGCCCCACGGACCCGCTCTCGTGCGAGCGTAACCTGCGCGAAGACCGCGCTTGGGCGCGCTATTCGCTGCCCGAGGCGGTGCTCGAGGTCAAGCAGGCCGCCGGTCGCCTCATTCGCTCATCGACCGATTGTGGCGTACTCATCTTGGCCGACCCGCGCCTGGTGACGAAGGGCTACGGCAAGAAATTCTTAACGTCGCTGCCCACGAGCTCCTATCAGCGCATCGAGTCGGCGCAGATTGGTCATTACCTACAGTTGTGGCGCCAGGCGCACGAGCGTCGCCGCTAAAGAGGGCAGACGAGGGTTTTTGCCATATCGCACAGCCGCTTTGACAGGGCTGGGCCCGCCCGCTGCGATTACCTGGCTTAACAGCCATCGCTCGGAGCCGTAGCGCACATTCACTGTTGAGCTGTCCGCCCCATTGGGTTTAATCGACATGATGCCGGGCCAGTCTAGGCGCTCTGCCAAGGCGCGCGGCATGAGAAGCTTCGCGCTCCGCTCCGCCTGGGCGAGGGAGTCGTGGAGGGTCGCGGGTTCCGGTGCGTGGCGCACGACGGAGTCATCGGTCAAGACCAGGCCCTCGATTTTATCCATGCGGTAGGTGCGCTGTTCGTCGACCGCGACATCCCAGGCAATCAGATACGTTTGGTCGCCATTTGTTGTGATGCGCAAGGGGTCGACCAAACGCTCGCGCGCTTGTGCGTCATCCATCGAGCGATACGAGATGCGGCAGCGAACGCCGTCCCGAATGGCGCAGCTCAGCTGCTGCCAGTGCGATCCGTGGGCGACGGTGTCAAAGACGCGCTGGTTATAGCCGAGCTCTTTGGGAAGAAGGGCGCGCCGTATTCGAGCCGCCGCCTGGGGTTCGACCCCCAATGATTCAAGTTCATGGTTGAGCACAGCGCCCTCGGCGGCACTCAGGCGTAGCGGCAGCACGCGCCCCGCATCACCGGTGAGGACCACGCACTCGCCGCGGCGTTCACAGATAATACGTGCGCCCGATTCTCGGTCCGCAAGCGTCGAGACGATCTCGAGAATCTCGTCGAGTGATGCCCCCGTGATATCAAAGCGGCTGCAAAGCTCGTCTCGTGTCATGCCATTCTCGCCGGCGGCGTAGAGGGCCTCCATGATGTCGATGGCGCGCGAGAGTCTTTGCTCGCTGGTGAGTTTACGCACGGGCATGCTCGTGCACCGTCCTTTCGATGAGGCGATTCCACGCCTGCTTGAGAGCATCGGGGGCGACGGGCTTCATGCCATCCATGGCATGGGCCATGCAAAACGAGGCTGCGGCTTCAAAGTCGCGCACGTCAACGGTCCAGGTCCACTCTGCTTCGGTGCGCGTGAGTTCGCCTCGTCCGCGTGTGAGACCGCTGATCATATCGGCCTGCGCTTCACGCGCGAACGAGAATGTAGCCGCAACGGGTGGGCGGTCGGCAAAATCGAACTCAAAGAATAAGTAATCGTTGAGGTTGAAATCCGCAGGGATGGCGTAGGCCTTCGAAGGTCTCCAGGCGCGAATGATGCGGTCGCAGCGGAATGTTCTGATATCGTCAGTGGCATTGTCGAGGCCGCAGAAGTATGCCGTACCCTCGCGCTCGAACATGCCGTAGACGCAAACGGTCCGCTCGCGTTGTTCGCCGCGTCCGTTTTGGTACAAAAAGCGCAGCGCGCAGCGCTCGGCAAAGGCGCTCCATACCGCATCGACGGTGGGAGAGCGGCGGATTGGTGCCTCTCCTGTCGTCGACATGCCGGTGAGGTAGGCAATCTTGGAGCGAATGTCGGCAAGCGGCGCGGCAAAGGCGGATGAGCCTGCCGCGAGTGTCTGGTCGATGGCATTGAGCAGGATGTCGGCATCGTCTGCGGTGATGAGGCCGCCTGCGGCAAATGTGTGCTCGCGGTCGATCGTCCACGCGCTCTCCTCGGTTTCCTGCGCTCCGGCAGCACGAACCTCTCTGATAACGATGCCGCGTTCGAGCAGCTTGTCGCGATCGCGGCGGAACTTGCGCTTGTCTGAGTCGATATTGCCCGAGCCGTACCCCAAATCGGAATCCAGGACGATTTGCTCGGTCGTCAGCGGTTCGGGAGAACTGTTGAGTACAAAGAAAAGGTTGAGGATGCGCTGAGCCGTTTTATCGAAACCGGGCTCGGGTGCCCCCTTTTTAATTGTCGCGGTCGCGTCGCTTGCCGTCATAGAATCCTCGCATGAGAAGGTCGTTTGATGCCATGATTTTAGTCCGATATGGAGATTAGGCTATATCCTTGTCCGCTCGCGGCGTTAAGATGCCCCGAATTCGGTCGTTTGCGCTCGCTCGGGGTATACTTTCGACTATATACGGTTCTAATGTGCATGCATTGGGCCTATTTGTCGGATTATGGATGTGGAGCGCACATGGCGAACACCCAGAACTATATTAACCACCTGCTGCAGAACACCGGCATTACGCCGGCGTGCAGTGAAGAAGAGCGCCTGGCTGCCGAGGATATCGCTCAGATTTTCCGCAACCACGGCTTTGACCCCGAGGTGCAGGAATTTAATGCTCCCGCACCCAGCAGGTTGGCGTTTGCCGTTACCGGTATCCTGGCGTTTGCCGGCGCCTTGCTGATGGGCATCGGCGGCGGCATTGGCTTGGTCGGCACCTTGCTGGCCATTGTCGGTGCCGTGCTCTACGTGCTCGAGCGCACGGGGCATCCCGTGGTTTCGCGCCTGGGAAAGACCGGTGTGAGCCAAAATGTCATCGCCTATCACAAGGCCTCGGGCCCGCTTGCGTCTCCGCGCAACCGCCCAGTCGTCGTGGTGGCGCACTATGATTCTCCCCGTGCCGAGCTCCTTGCTCGCGAGCCCTACGCCCCGTATCGCGCGCTCATCGCCAAGCTCCTGCCTGTCGCCTCGATTGCGCCCGCGGCTGTCGCCATCCTGCGTATCCTGCCGCTTCCCGGCGTGCTCAAGGTGCTGCTGTGGGTTGTCGCTATCCTGGCCTCCCTTGTGGCGCTGGCCAACGCCGCCAATATCATCTCCAATCGTTTTGTGCTCCCCTATACGTCTGGCGCGGTGTGCAACAAGTCCTCTGTTGCCGCCATGCTCGGTGTCATGGACAACGTTGCCCCCTATCAGGGCGAAAACGAGTTCCCCGACGACATTCCATTCGATACCTATTTTGGCGAGCAGAAGCGTCGCGCCGAGGAAATGGCGCGCGCGGCGGCCGAGTATGCCGCGGCCCAGCAGCAAAACGACTACGGCAACACCATTGAATATGAGGAACCTTCCTACGACGAGGACGAGTTTGGCCAGCCGGTTGCGCCTGTCGACGCACCCGAGCAGGACGAGACTTTTGATGGACAGATCGATGGTTTTGAGGGCGCCTCTGCCGACGAGACGCTAATCGGCGTTATCGCGCCCGAGGCTCAAGACCAGACTGCCCAGGCCGAAGTGTCCACCGAGGAAAAGTCCTCCGCCGAGCCGGCGGAGGAGCCCGCGGTGGTCGAAGTCGCCGAGCCCAAGCCCAAGCTCTATCGCAATGCCGCCGGCAACATCCGCTTTGGTTCGGATGCCATCCGAGCGCTCGGCATGCTTCCCGAGTCCTGCACGCTCGATTACGAAGAGGGCGAGGAGCCGACGTTTGAGCCGGAGCCTGCTCCCGTTGCACAGGAGCCTGCGCCCGCGGCCAATACGGCTGTTGCTCCCGCTGAGCCGGTCGCTGCCCCTGTTGCTGCCGCGGAGTCTGACGCAAAGCCCGCGCTCGATTCTGCAGCCGGTCTGGATATTCTGGCACCTGCCGCTCCGGCACAGGTTGAAGACGAGACCGCCGACGAAGACTATGACGAGTACCCGCAGCGCGTGTCCTATGAGAGTGACACCGATTTCTCGGCCGAGCTTCCCTCGACAACGCCCCATGCCGATATCGCTTCCGCGTTCTCCTCGATTGGTGCCAGCGCCTCTAGCTTCTTTAAGGGCGCCCTTGCGAAGGGCAAGAAGTTCGTCGACGACTTTGAGGAAAAGCGCGCCGCTGCCCGCGAGGCCGCCGAGCGGGAGGCCATCGCCCAGCAGCAGGCCGCCGAGGCCGAGCGTGAGCGTGCGGCACAGGAGTTCGAGCAGAGTGAGGCCGAGCAGCCGAAGCCTGTCGATGTCGCCGACGCCACGACGTCCTTCGAGGCTCCGCAGCCGACATCCGCAGACGTTGCCGAGGCTACGACGTCCTTTGAGGCGCAGCAGCCGGTCGATGGCACCATGTCATTCGATGCCACGATGACGTTTGAGAAGCAGGGCACCGCAATTGCTGAACCCCTCCCCATCTCCGATGGTGCTCAGGACGCCGCCGATGATTCGGTTATCGACGAGGCCGATTCCGTTGAGGCCAGCGCACCCGAGCAGGTCGAGGCTCCTGTTATGGAACAGGAGCCCCCTGCGATTGGCGAGGCTCCCAAGACGGATGAGTCCAGGCCTTATTCTACGCAGATCTTCACCATGCCCGCGCCGAGCGACCCCGGTGCCACGGTGGCCAATGCCGCTCCCACGCAGGACGAGACAGTTGACTCCCTCATGGCGCAGATTTCGTCTCAGGTGCCTCCGCGCCAGCAAATGAATATCCCCGATCCGGCCTCCGCGCCCGCGCCCTCTTCGTCGCCGCTGGCCTCGGTCCCCGATCCGTCGCTGCCTTCGATGCAACAGGCCAACGTCGCGTCCCGAACGTCGCTGTTCGATCTTCCCGATCCTTCGGCACAGACAAATGATCCCTTTGCGACGGCGCAGGGCCCCGAGCCCACATCGGCACCGGTCGCGACCCCCATGCCCATCTCCTCGGGCGCACAACCGCTCGAGACCATCTCGGCTCCTGCTTCGACGGGCGCCAAGCCGCAGAAGCGTGGCCTGGGTGGCTTGTTCGGTCGCAAAAAGAAGAACGAGCAGGACAGCATGAGCGACTGGCTGGGCGTCGAAGACGATTACGATGCCAAGAAGTCTGGTCGCGGCATTGGCTCGTGGGATAACTTTGAGGATGACGACGACGGTTGGAAGGGCGGCGCCACCTCCTCCGATGGTGCTTCTGCCGAGGATATGCTCTCGGCCGTTGCCTCCATGGGTGACGATGAGCTGCTCGGCCACGATATCTGGTTCGTCGCAACGGGCGCGTCCGATTGCGACGGCGCCGGCATGAGGGCGTTTTTGGCCTCGCATCGTGACAAGCTCCGCGGTGTGTTCTTCATCAATCTCGAGTCTATCGGTGCCGGCAGGCTTTCGGTAGTAACGGTCGAGGGCGAGCAGCAGCTGTTTAAGGGCGATCGCCGCATCATGAACCTTGTCAGCAAGGTGTGTAAGTCGTTCCACGTCGATTGCGGCGCGTTCGAGATGCCCTATGCAAAAACCGATGCATCCGCAGCGCTCGAGGCGAGCCGTCGCGCCCTTACGATCGCCGGTGTGGACGGCCCGCGCCTTGCCTGCGCTCGCACCGAGGATGACCTGCCGTACAACGTCAATCCGACCAATATCGCTACGGTGTCCGAGGTCGTGACCGAGGTCATTCGTCGTTCGTAGACAGACCCGCTAAGGAGTCAGCGTGTTTTCGTACATCAAGCGCCATTGGCCCATCTATCTGATTTTGACCCTGATCGCTATCGCATTGGGTTTTGGGGCCGCGTATGTCGTTGGCGTTAAGGGCTCGACGCCCGAGACGACAATGAACGAAGAGGTGGAGCAAGAGCAAAGTTTGGGTGCCGACGGTATTTCCGAGTCCGATCAGGCAGCCATCGATGGCGGTTCGTCATCTGCTGAATAGCCGATTCATCGTTTATGCCCAAGGCGGGCGAGCCGGGAGACTGGCTCGCCCGCTTTTTTATCGTGCTAGCGCTTCTTTGTGGCTGACTTAAGGCGAGCGAACCATAGGGCCGCAGTGCCCGAGGTCAGGAGTGCGGTGATGCATGCGGCGACGGTAACAGACCCCGTTGCCGGCAGGTTCTGAGGCAGGGCGCATCGTTGGATGACGCGGTCCTCATCATGCGCCTCGAGTTTATCGCCACCGCCGTTGCGACAAAGATCGACGTGCGCGCTGTTGGCAAGTGCGGTTTGGGGCGTATAGGACGACGTTGCCTGCATATGCACGACTGCGCCTCGGGCATCCGAGCTAAGGGCCGCCTTGGCATCGTCAAGATCGTCATGTTCGTCTTTAAGGTCATCCCGGGTCCAAGAGCCCGCCTCGCTTCTGGTTGTAAAGTCGGCGGCTACCGTACCGTATTCAAAACGGATGCCCGTGATGACGGCGTTGTCTGTAAGATCAATCTCTTTCGTATCGAGCGTGACGGACTTGTCCGTCGGGATATCTGCTTTCCATAGGTGCCACCCGTCGTAATCGACGAGACGCACATCGTCGCCCAGCAGCTTTGTGACCTCTTCCGTTTCGAGCCAAGGATTGCGATGCCCGTCGTCAAGCGTTGCATTGACCTGCTTGCCCGTATCGCTTGTTCCTGCCGGAGACGTTCGATACCACACGTTGCACAGCCCGTTTAGATCACCGATCGCAATAGGGGTTTCAACGGCAACAAGTTTCGCTGCGCCATCTTTGGCGCACTCAAGGTCGTCGGTGATGGTCAACTCGTCGACCCAGGTGCTCGACTCATTTTTGGCGTCGATGGTATAGGAGAAGGCACCTTGCGTATCGGCCCGTGCTTTGGCTCGGTTTTTTCCGTCGCCGTTGGCAACGAGTTTGCTTACGACTGGTTGTGCAATCTCTTGGCGCTTATCGATGCTTCCCCTGATTTCGATGGGGGCATCCTTCATGGCCATGGTTTGAACTTCTCCCGTGGCCTTTACTTCAAATGTTATCTCTTCGGCAAGGTCGTAGGTACGCGGAGACATCGTTTCGCGCAGGGTGTAGGTGCCGGGTGAAAGGTGCTCAATGCGGTGTGGTTTGCCGGATGAAGTCCAAGAATCAATTTCGTTGCCATTGGAGTCGCAGAGGACAAGCTCAGCGCCTGTCACTTCCTGACCTCCGCACGCGTCGACTTTGGAGACATCGAGCCTGGTGTAGTCGTTGGAAACGTCAAGGTGCACTTCGATTACGGGCGTTTGCTGGTCAGCGTACGACAACTTCACAGTGTGTGGGGTCGGGTTGAGCAGATAACCTTCGGGCGCTTGTGTTTCGACGACCTCGTAGGTGGCGGTACCGCATCCCAACGAAAGATGGTCGACTCGCGCATGCCCCCGTTCGTCGGTTGTAACGGTGGCGACGGTTTCGCCATCCAGGGCGACGATGCTGCCGTCGGTTCGCACGATGTCGCCGTCAGCGCGGATGTCAAACGTGGCTCCAGCGAGGGCGCGCCCATCTACAACATCCGTCTTAATGATTTCGATGCTTCCGGTTGCGGCGTTGTCATAGAACGAGGCGACGGCGACCGGCGTCAGATTTCTGTCGGCGGGAATCGTTATTTCCAGGTCTTCTCCGCGCAGATACGGTTCCTTGGCCGATGCCTCGTGCACGTAGTATGTTCCGGGATTAAGTGATTCGGGCAGCGTGACGGCTCCGGCTGTATCGGTTGTGAAGGTATTCATTACATTGTGGGCCGGATACCAACATGTTTGCGAGACGGGCTCGTGGTGGCTATCGAGCAGCTGGAACGTAAAACCGGCAAGTGGTACGGTGCCGCCGGTTTGAGCATCGCGCTTTACGATTTGAAGGTGTGTCGATAGGGCATGGTTGTCAATGATGTACTGAAGCTCGGCGCCGTCTGTGGACTGCTCTGCTGTGATGGTCCATTCCCCTGCTTGCTTAAATCCTTCAGGGACCGTTTCTGCAACCTCGCGAACGGTGTAGCCCGCGCGGTCGTAGGGAATGGCACCGTGGGCGCCGGCGGGTCGCTTGCCTGCGCCAAACCATGCTTCGGGCTGGTCTTTGGTGGAGGCAAAGCCGTAAACGTTTGTGGTCAACGTGCCGACGACTTGTTGGGAGCTATTGCTGACAACTTCAAAGACGACGCCTCCCGCCGGCTGCTCGAGGCCGGACTCATCGTTATCGCCATGGTCCTTAAACTTCGAGATTTCAAGGTCAAAGGCGATGGGGATGTTGGGAATACGGCTTTCGAGCTCAACGATGCCCGTATCTCCGAGCTGCTCAGCACCGACGGTGTAGCTCCAACAGTCGTTTGCAATCAGGTAGCCCTCGGGCGCTTTCGATTCGTAGATGGTAAAGGTGCCCAGAGGAACGTCATTGAGGATCGCCCGTCCGTTTTCGTCGGTCGTAAGGGTGCGAGTCCAGCCGGGAGTTGATTGTGAGACGCAGGTGAATTCAGCGCCCGCAAGCGACGCCCCAACCTGGGCGCCGGCATCCGTGGCGGCATCGACTTTTGCAATACGCAAGGTGATGGTGCCGGGCTGCTCGTTGACGGTGACATGTTCACCGCTGTTTTGTGTGGTGAAGGCTATTCGGTCGCTTCGAGGGATATAGCCTGCCGGGGCTTTGGTTTCGACCAGGTAATATGCCGTATTGGGCGAAAGCGTTGCTTGTGCATGCCCATTTTCGTCCGTCTGGATAGTGCCGACACGTGCATCGCCTGCACTTTCAAAGATATCGAAGGTTGCGCTACCGAGCCTGTAGGCGTCGTTACCGGCGGTGATGTCAGCCTGGGACGATTGTTTTTGGAACGATACGGAGACGGCGGGCAGAACATAGAGCATGTCCTGGTGTCGACCCTCGCCCGAGACCGGGCCGTGATAACGCCTGGCTCGATGTGGGGCCGCCTTAATGGATCCGGACTTAGCGCTGTCGTAGAGCCAACGTGCAGCCGCTACGGCCTCGGCGTTTTCGTAAAACCTACCGCTCCTGGCAACTCCCTTGCTGTTTGTATACGAATAGGTGCCGTCGGGGCGCGTGGTTCCGTTGAGCATCCAAACGGCAATCTGGGTGGCGGCACGGGCGAGATCGGGCGACAGGTTGTGGCCGCCAAAGGATGTATTGGAGGGGTATCCGTGACAGACGATGGCGGCAAATTCGTCATCGAGCCATGTCCAGCCCTGGTTATATGTACGCCATGGCCCTCCCGGCTTGCTGGGGCCGGGGCAGTCTTGATTCATGCAGTACGAAATCGAAGTGTCCTGTGCCTCGTATTTACCGACACCGAAGGGGCCGCAGCCGTCGCTTATGGTGCGGAAATTAAGGGCGTCACTCCCGTCGACGGCGAGCGCGGCCCCTGGGGCCAGACAGCCGATCAGAAAAAAGAGGAGCAGGAGCAGCGGACCTGTTGCGATTGCGCTGTGGACAGAGTGCGTGGGTGCGTTGGACATGGCTGCTCCTTATCCCTCGTGCGCCGCACGGGGAGGCCGCGGCGCTTGGGATGAGGCTACCGCCATGGTTCATGCGGGTAAGTACCAGAAGCTGACCAAAAGCTTGCCCGATTTGTGACAAATCGAGCTCAAATACAACAATCAGATAAAAGCGCAGGTAGAAGTAAATGAAAAAGGACCCCCACAGGTCCTTATCTCCATATATTTATGAAGTTATAGAAATAAATTCATAAATTAAACAAGAAAAAAGATATTTGGATCGATGTGAAGACGATAATCTCACATCGATCCAAATACAAGTCTATGACAGGAGCTGTTCGATTGTTGCCTTTTGGTCATCACTGGCCTGTATGGCGGGATCGAAGATCGCGGTCGAGATTGGAAGACCCTTTATATTGACCGCTACTTTGATGGCAGATACAAACAAATCGCAGGCGTCGTAGACGGCCATGAGCGACGAGATGCGCTTGGCGCACTCGATGGCGGTCGCGAAGTCGCCTGCCTGGTAGGCGCCGTGCAGCCTCACAAAGAGCTCGGGCTCCACGTTGGTGAGGCCACACAGAACGCCGTTGCCGCCGCTCGCGCGGTTGACCAGGTAGTACTCGTCGAAGCCGGAAAGGACCGAGAACTCGGGGTTGACCTTGCGGACGGCGCGGATGACCTTGCGCGTGTGACTGATGGTGTCGACCGTGTCCTTGATGCCGCAGATATTCGGATGGGCGGCGGCGAGCCTGGCCACGAGCTCGGGCGACAGGTCGGTGCCGGTGCGCGCCGGAAAGTTGTATAGCACGACGGGTAGGTCGGTGGCGTCTGCGATGCCACCAAAGTACTTTTCGGCAGCGTCGTCGGTGGGCCCGAAGTAGTACGGCGAGACCGCCAGAACCGCGTCGGCACCGGCCTTCTTGGCATAGCGCGTGAGTTCGAGGACGTTGTCGTAGGTGGTGTCACCCACGCCGACGAAGACCTTCATGCGGCCGGCGACCCGCTCGACGGCAAAGTCGATGACCGACTTCTTGTCCTCGAGGCTCACGCTGTAGAACTCGCCGATGCTGCCAAACAACAGCACGCCGTTGATGCCCGCGTCGGCCAGGTGGTCCAGGTGCCTGCCCCACAGCTCGTAATCGATCTTTCCATCATCGTCGGTGATGGTGATGGAGGGGCAGAAGACTCCCTCAAACATGTGTCACTCGCTTTCCGGGGTCACACCCCCACAAATCCCTGCACTGCCGAGAAGGACCTAGAGGTAGTAGGCCTTGACGGCGTTATCGTAGAAGACACCCTGCTTCTCGGCGTCGGTGAAGACGTCGGAGTCCTCGATGAAGCTATAGAGGTCCTTGTAGTCGAACTTGGTGAGGACACAGGGGGAGTCGGTGCCCCAAATGATCTTGTCGGCGCCCAGGACGTCCTTCGCCATCGCGATGTACTCGAGCGCGGTGGGATACGGGTAGGCCTCGGGAGCAACGTTCCAAGGCAGCGCGGAGAGATCGACCCAGACGTTATCGTGGGCGAGGTACGGAAGCGCGCACTTGAGGACGTCGCCGTCCTCAAGGGACGGGGCGAGCAGGTGGCAGACGACAATGTGCAGGCCGGGGTACTTCTTGGCCAGGCGATATACGGCCTCGGGCTGGCAGCTGGACTGGTTGGGGCTGCCGATGTCGAGCACCAGAGTGGCGTCCTCGACCTGGGCGATCCTGTCGATGAGGACCGTCATCTCGGGGCCGTCGACCGCGAAATCGCGGTGGTAGCCGGAAAGGCCGCCGCCCACAGAGACCTCGAACTTGAAGACGTGGGCGTGCAGATCGTTGATGAAGTGCTCGAGGATCTGCTGGGCGCAGCGGCAGAAGGGGTCGAGCATGACCGCAGCTTTGAAGCGGTCAGGGTACTTCCCGGCGCATTCCATGGCGTACTCGTTCTGCAGGCCGTACAGGACGCCCTGCAGCAGGATGGCCTTCTCGACGTCGTTCTCGTCCATGACGTCCATGAAGGTCTCAACGAGGTACTCCTTGTCTCCCTTGCCCTCGGGGATGATACGGAACTCTTCGCCGGTGGCCCAGCGACAGTTGCCGTTGCCTAGGGGGCGCAGCTCTCCGGCCTTGCCCATGGAGCCGATGTGGTCAAAGACGTGGGCGTGTGCGTCGATCTTCTTCATTTTGTTCTCCTTACGTCAAACAATGTCTAATGGATATATGGTCAGTGACGGATACGCTTTGCTGCCAGGTGGGCACCACCTCCAGTCGAACCCGCAGGCGCGGGACATAGAGTGGCCTTGCAATCCGGACGCTAGGCGGACTGCTCCTCGGCCTCCATCTCCTCCTCGGTCACGTCGTCGATCGGGACGAAGAGCGTGAACAGGAAGGCGAGGCCAAAGGCGAGCGCCAGCGAGATGCAGAAGGGAACGAATGCGCGGCTCATGAAGACGGGCAGCGTGGTGAGCGCGGGCAGAGCGAAGGCGGTGCCGGCGCAACCGAACACGCCTGCCACGGCGGAGCCAATGCCGCCGGCGACGCATGCGCAGACCATGGGCTTCTTGAGGCGCAGGTTCACGCCGTACATCGCGGGCTCGGTGATGCCCAGCAGCGTGGTGAGCGAGGCGGAGATCGCCTGGGAGCGGAACTTCTTGTTCTTGGTCTTGAGGGCGACGGCGAGCGCGGCACCGCCCTGGGCGAAGATCGCGCCGCCGAACAGGGCCATGATGGTGTCGAAGCCGTAGACCGCGACGTTGTTCATAGCAATGGGGAACAGGGCCCAGTGCAGGCCGAGGATGACGAGGAACGGCTGGAACGCGCCGATCAGCGCGCCGGCGACGAGCGGCGAGAGGCTGTAGACGGCCTCGTAGCCCTGCGCGAGCCAACCGCCCACGACGGTGCCGAGGGGGCCGAAGACGGCCAGGGTGAGCGGGACGATAACGATGATCGTGATAGGCGGCGTGAACAGGCCGCGGAAGGTCTCGGGGATGATCTTATAGCAGGCCTTCTGGACCCAGCTCGCGCAGTAGATGGCAAGAAGGATGGGGATGACGGAGCTGGAGTACGTCGCCTTTGAGAGCTCGAGGCCAAACAGGTAAACGGGCGCGTCCGCCGCCATGATGGTGGTGATGGACGGATACACCAGGATGCAGCCGAGAAGGACGGCGGTCACCGTGTCAACATCGAAGCGCTTTGACGAGGTGTAAGCAAGGAACACCGGGATGAAGTAGAACAGCGAGTCGGCCATCGCGTTGAGGATTGCATACGTGGTCGAGTCGTCGGTGACCATGCCCGAGACCTGCAGAAGCGTCAGGATGCCCTTGAGGATACCGACGGAGACGAGCAGGTTGATGATCGGGAGGAAGAACGAGGACAGCAGGTCGATGACCGCGTTGACGCCGCGCTGGAACGCGTTGGGCGTCTTTTCGGGGGCTTGCGTGGTTGTCACGGTTTCTCTCCTTTCTGGAGCGTCCTGTCAGACGCTGGCCTACATATAGTTGCAGATGTGCGGAAGGGCGGTCTCGGTATAGCCAAGTGCCTCGGCGCAGACCTTGCGGCCGTTGCAGACGGCGATGATGTCGTCGAGCATCCTGTCGCGCATCTCCTCCATGGACTCGGGGCCGTAGATCGTCGGGCTTGCGTCGAGGTCGGTGTTGTCCCTCATGGTCTCGTAGGTGCGCTTGTTGGCAGTCAGGCGATACACGGGCGCGATGGCATTTCCGGTGGGGGTGCCAAGACCGGTCGAGAAGACCACGAGCTGGCAGCCGCCGGCGATGATGCCGCCCACGCTGGAGGGGTCATTGCCGGGGGTGTCCATCACGACGAGGCCCTCGTGCGGATTGAGCTGCGCCGCGTACGGATAGACGGCGTTGAGGGGGCTGTGGCCTCCCTTGTGAACGCAGCCGAGAGACTTCTCCTCGAGGGTCGTGAGTCCGCCAGCCATATTTCCAGGGCTGGGGTTGCCCTCTCGCATCTCGGCGCCAAACATCTGGACGTACTTCTCGTAGTCGTAGACGATCTTGAGGATGTCGTCCGAAACCTGTTTGTCCTTCGCGCGGCGGGCGAGGATGTGCTCGGCGCCAAAGAGCTCGGGCGTCTCGCACAGCACGGAGGTGGCACCATGGTTGACGAGCCAGTCGGAGACCTCGCCGATCAGCGGATTGGAGCCAAGGCCGCTTGAGGGGTCGGAGCCGCCGCAGTTGGTGCCGAAGATGAGCTCGGAGATGTCAGTGGGCTCGCGGACGCACCGGTCCGCCTCGGCGACCATCTTGCGGGCAAGGCGCGTACCCTCCTCGATCGCCCTAATGGAGCCGCCGACCTTTTGGATGACCAGGGTCTCGACGGGCTTGTTGGTGCGCTCGCGAATCGCATCGACCACGATGTCGTTCTGGCAGCCCTCGCAGCCCAGGGAGACGCAAACGACGCCATAGATGTTCGGGTTCGCAGCGTAGCCTGCCAAGGCAGCAATAGTCACCTTCTGGTCGCAGTCGACCTGCGAACAGCCATTCTGGTTGTGGAAGGAGACGCAGCCCTCAACCGCGTTCGCGATCCTCTCCGTGGTGTCGGAGGCGCAGATGCTCGTGGGAAGGATCAGGACGTGGTTGCGGATGCCGACACGACCGTCCGGGCGACGGTAGCCCATGAAGGTGCGCGTGCCCTCCGCGGACGAGGAGGTCTTGGAGGCGACGGAGTCGGTGTCGGTGACGACGGAGTCCTTCAGGTCGTCGGAGCTGGCGCAGTTGTGCGTATGAACATGCTGCCCACGCTTGATGTCCGTGGTGGCCACACCGATGAACTCGCCATACTTGACGACCTTCTCACCCTTGGGGATGTCCACGAGGGCAATCTTGTGGAACAGCGGGATGTCGTCGGTCACGGTAACGCTCGCCAGCGTGCCGTCCGGCATGGGATAGCGGGCCTCGGCGCCCGCCTCCAGTTGGTAGGTGGCGACGGCGACGTTGTCCCTCTGATCGATGACAACGGCGTTTTGGCCTTGGCTTACAACGTCTGACATGTTTCCTCCCTATGTCCACTTGAATAACGTTCGTATTTACGAACGTTATTCGTTATACGGAACAGTATATATGAAATGCTAAAGACCTCACACGGGCCCGCCGCGAATGGTTTTGGTTGGCCGGTGAACGGTTGCTTTAAGGGGCACGCCGCTATACTTACGGGGGGTTGATTTCCGATCTCAGCCGAACACATTGAGCAAATAGGCCATTCCCGCAGTTAGCTGAACGCCCCCGTGGCCCCTCCTGGGGTCCGGGGGCGCCGTTTTCCCAGTTGATGGAACGGTGGAGATGTGTTTCGATAGGTCCGGTGGCCATGCTCCGCCCGCCGCCC
>CABRFW010000006.1 GCA_902470265.1 uncultured Collinsella sp. | reverse complement strand
AATGATCACACTCTTGAATCGTTCCTGGAACACCGGTCCGCGGCGGCCGGTTTTTTGATTGAAGTGTTTCGCATATGCCGTATCAATCGCATGCATAGCAACGCTCATCTGATTATCGAGATCATCAAATAGCAGGTGAACATGATTGTCCATGAGGCACCAGGCAAGAAGACGAATATGAGCGGACGCAAATCGTCTGTTCAATAGATTGAGAAAATAAAGGCGATCGTCATCGTCTTCGAAGATCAGCTGGCCAGCACAGCCCTTGAGCATGACGTGATAATGGCCGAGTTCGGACAACGCACGGGCAACACGAGTCATCGAAACCCTCCCTTCCAAGGATGCAGTAGTCACAGCATACAAAAGGAAAGGAAGAAAAAGGCCGAACCGCCCAACAAAGGTGAGCGGTTCGGCAAACGGTAGCAATGATTATTTTATCCCCGTCCCAGAAAAATCATTTAGAGGAGGTCAAGGGGGAGCTGGGGGGCGTCTCCCCAGAGTTTCTCGAGGCGGTAGAAGTCGCGGGCTTCGGGAGTGAAGACGTGGACGACAACCGAACCATAGTCCATGAGCATCCAGGTCTTCTGCTCGCGACCCTCGATGGAGAACGGGTGCTCGCCGCAAGCCTCGGCGACCTTCTCCTCGATCTCGTCGACGATAGAATCGACCTGGCGGTTGTTGGTACCGGTGGCAAGCACAAAGTAGTCGCATACGTCGGAAAGCTCGGTCAGGTCGAGCACCTGAACGTCCTCGCCCTTCTTGTCGTAGGCGGCCTGCGCGGCGGCGCGGGCGACATCCTCGGCGGCGACACCGCTCGCAGACAGCGAGGCGGCAGTGCGGTCGGACGTGGCGACGAAGCTCTTGTGCTCCACACCTTCAAGAATCTGCTCGTCGGTCATGGTCTCGTCGGCCATGGAATACCTCTTTCTAGACAGCCCGAGCTAGCGCAGCTGGGCGTAATGGTTGTAAATCGAAATAGCCGTGGGATAAAGATAGCGCCCGGACTGAATCACATAGACCAAACCCTGCGCAAAACAGGAGAAGAACAACTCATCGAGCGTCGACTCCCCCACCATCTTGCGCAGCGCATGCGCATAGTCGCCGTGGCGGTTGGGCTCGATGGCATCGGCCACAAAGACCACCATATCGAGCGGCGTCATGTCGCAAGCTCCCACGGTGTGACGGTCGACAGCCTGGAAAACGGCCAACGACAACTCGGGGAAAAGCTGCGGAAGCTCATAGGCGGCAACAGGGCCATGCAAAAGCGGCGTCGCGGCGGAAGGAGAGCCGGCAATCTTAATGCCGTAGTGCAGAGCGCGCGTGACCAGCTCGTCGTCGGAGAGCACTTTGTCCCAGTCATGGATCAGGCCGGCGGCAGCGGCATCAAAGCGGTCAACGCCGTAGACCTCGGCCAGATGAAGTGCGGTCTCGGCAACACCCAGCGAATGCACATAGCGCTTGCGCTTATCCTTCATGCGAACATCGAGCAGCTCTTGAATGCGCTTGAGCAGCGCGCGCTCATCGCCCTCAAACTGATCCTCTACCGACAACGTAGACCCCCATCACTCAAAATCTTCTTGGCCCAAATCGGCATATAGCCTGCGTTTGCGAATGTAGCCGAGCACGGACTCGCTCGTAAGATAGCGCACGCTCATACCGCGGGCAACTCGCTTGCGAATGTTCGTCGAGCTGATCGCCAGCGCCGGAATCTGAATATAGCGCACGTCGAACGGCAGCCCCGACTCTTTGATTCGGGCACGCGCCGTATCGATATCAAAGCCCGGTCGCGTCGCTGCAATAAAGGTAGCAAGCTCAGCAATTCGTTCGGCATCATGCCAGGTCACAATATCGATAATCGCGTCGGCGCCCGTAATAAAGTAGAGCTTTACCTGCGGCGGGTAAAAGTCGCGAAGGGCATGAAGCGTATCGGCCGTATAGGTTACACCCGGACGGTCGATCTCGAACCGGCTCGCCAAAAAAGCCGGGTTCGCGGCGGTGGCGAGGACCGTCATGGCATAACGGTCCTCGGCAGGCGTCACCGGCTTGTCAAGCTTAAAAGCAGGAGAGCCCGCCGGCATAAAGAGCACAGCGTCCAAGTCGAGCGACTCGCGCGCCTGCTCGGCAGTCACCAGGTGCCCGTAATGGATGGGATCAAAGGTGCCACCCATAATGCCGAGCCTAAACTCCTGCCCGTCCTCTAGAGGAAGCTCGGGCAGACCGATTCCACCGCGCAGCGACATGGCTTACTCGCCCTCCGAGGTCTCGGCATCGCCCGCGGCATCCGCCGCATCGACAACCTCGACGCCCTCATCCGCAGCATCAGCCACGTCAATGGCTTCAACGGCAACGTCCTCGCCAGCATCCTCGAGCTCCTCGTACTCCGAGAAGTCCTCGGCGCCCTCAAAGTCAAAGGCGCGCTGGCAAATGCGGACCTCGTCGCCCGCACGGCAACCGGCCTTCTCGAGCGCATCGTCAACACCCATACGCGCAAACTTATGCTGCAGGTAAATGACGGCTTCCTCATTTTCCCAGTCGGTCTGAATGACCATGCGCTCGATGGCACGACCGACCACGCGGAAGGCACCGGGCTCTTCCTGGACAATGCGGAAACGCTTCTCTCGCTGCAGGCGACGGCGCTCCCATTCATCGTCGCGCAGGTCGACCGGCTCATCGGAGACCGCCAACTCGGCGCGGAGCTTGGCCACCTGCTCACCCACGGCAAGCATCAGCGTGTTGAGGCCGGCGCCCGTCACGGCAGACACGGCAAAGAACATATGGCCATCGTCGAGCGCTGCACGCTTAAGGTCGGCAATCTTGTCGGCCGTGCCCGGCGCATCACACTTGTTGGCAACGACGATCTGCGGACGCTCCGAAAGCTCGGCGCCATACTGCTCGAGCTCGCGGTTGATGATGCGATAGTCCTCGACCGGATCGCGATCCTCAAAACCACCCGTCATATCGACGACGTGCATGATGAGTGCCGTACGCTCAATGTGGCGCAGGAACTGGTGACCCAGGCCCTTGCCCTCGCTCGCGCCCTCGATGAGACCGGGGACGTCGGCAACGACGTAAGAATATTCGCCGGCACGCACCATGCCGAGGTTCGGCACGAGCGTGGTAAACGGGTAGTCAGCAATCTTGGGGCGGGCGGCACTCATGCGCGCAATGAGCGATGACTTACCCACCGAGGGAAAGCCCACAAGCGCGGCATCGGCCATAAGCTTCATCTCGAGCTCGATCCAGTGTTCCTCGGCAGGCTCGCCGAGCTGGGCAAAGGCCGGAGCGCGACGCACCGACGTCACAAAGTGTGTGTTGCCCAGACCGCCGGCACCGCCGGGCGCCACGACGACGCGCTCGCCGTCGTGCACCAGGTCGGCAATCTCGAACATCGGGGTCTGCGTCTCGGGATCGAGCTCGCGCACCACGGTACCCATAGGGACCTTGAGAATCAGGTCCTCGCCGCTCTTACCGTTACGACGGGCACCCTGCCCGTGCGTGCCGCGCTCGGCGCGGAAGTGATGCTTAAAGCGGTAATCGATCAGCGAAGACAGCTGAGCATCGGCCTGGATGACGACATTGCCGCCACGACCGCCGTCGCCGCCATCGGGGCCGCCCTTGGGGACAAATGCCTCGCGCCTAAACGACATGCATCCGGCTCCGCCGTCGCCGCCGCACACGTTAATGCGGCTGATATCGGTGAACTGTGACAACAGAATCGCCTCCTACAAAAAAGAGGGAGACCCTTGAATCCTAAAACTCAAGTGCCTCCCACATATGTGCTCTATGAAGGGTGAATTACGCGTTCGCGAGCGGGCGTACGCTGACCCTGTGCTTGATACCCTTGTGGAACTCAACGGTACCGTCGACCAGCGCGAACAGCGTGTCGTCCTTACCACGGCCAACGTTCTCACCCGGGTGGATGTGCGTGCCGTGCTGACGGACGAGAATCGTGCCCGTGGTTACCGTCTGGCCGGCATAGCGCTTCGTGCCAAGGCGCTGACCGCGGGAGTCACGGCCATTACGGGAGGAACCGAGTCCTTTTTTGTGTGCCATTGTGTATACCTACTCTTTCGTTACGAGTGTAATCTACTCGGCGACGGGAGCCTCGGCAACAGCCTCAGCCTCTGCCTTGACAGCCTTCTTGGCGCGGGAGGTAGCCTGAACCTTCACAATCTTCAGCTTGGTGAGCTGCTGACGGTGACCCTTCAGACGACGATAGCGCTTGCGCTTGTGGAACTTGAAGACCAGCTGCTTCTCGCCCTTGAACTGCTCAACGATCTGAGCGGTAACCTTGGCCTTGGCCAGCTTGTCGGGATCGGTGACGATCTTCTTACCATCGTTGAGGAAGATAACCGGCAGGGTGACCTTGTCGCCCTCATTGCCCTCGATCTTCTCGACGGTGATGACATCGTCGGTGGCGACCTTGTACTGCTTGCCGCCCGTGTTAACGATTGCGTACATGTTTACTTGCCCTTCATGCATCAGTTAGTGCAACAGCCGAATATAGTAGCAGGCGAAAATACCCCCGTCAACGAGTATGTGGAGCAAATCCACAAGTTCGCACAGGTATGGGGCTGACGAGTCGGCCCTCGTCGTCCTCGCATGCTTGATTCTGACGCTCGACATCGTAGGAGCAGATGGTCACGAGGTCTTGCATACCGGTGGAAACAATAGGTGCATCCACGCCCGGGGTCAAGCCCTGCAACAAAACATCAGCCGCAGAAAGCAAAATTTCCGGACGCATGGAGCCCTCGTTGTCGGCATGGGTGTCGAGCATGAGCACCAAATGGTCCGGGCGCTCCCCCGCCGTGAGCTCATAGCCCACGAGCGTGTGATCCAAATCCAAGCGCTTGCTCTTTTTTCCGCGCGCGTAGTCGATGCCATGGCCCGCGCGCAGCGTGTCGATCGCACGATGCACCTCGTCGGCGCTTACGGGCGCCTCGGGGTCCAGATGCAGGTCGATGCGATACGACAGGCGCGTGAGCTGCGCCGTCAACGCCGGCGTGCGCACGTCGATGTACGCCGCCTCGATGGGCGCCAGATCGGCCGGAGACGCCGCAGCCAGGCGCCCAAACGCCTCGTCGAGCGCCACGAACTCGGTCATAAACAGGTCATACCACTCACATGTCGACGACGTACCCACCGGTAGCGCCGAAGAGAAGCCCACGCGCATGTGCGGAGAGAAGCCCTGCGTGACGGCATAGGGAAGTCCCGCACGGCGCACGATGCGCTCAATGGTATGGATCACTTCGAGATGGCCCAGGTACTTAAGGCGATCGCGCTTGCCATAGCGAACACGAAGCCTAAAGAGCGAGGGGTTGTCGGTCAGGCGCTCACTCATGCGCGATCACCCATCAATACATTCTTGGCGTGGAGCGTGGGGCAGATCCCGCAGCCGGTGCACGACGTGCGGGTGCAGTCGGGAGTCGTGACGCCCTCGAGCGAGCGACGGTACTCGCGCTCGAGAAAGCCGCGTGTGCAGCCGGGGCTCACATGCTCCCACGGCAGGCGCCAATCCAACTCGTAGGGCAGGTGCACGAGCTCATTGAGGTCGATGCCGTTTTTGGCAGCAGCCTCCTTCCAGTTATCGAGCGAGAAATGCTCTACCCAGGCGTCAAAGCGAGAGCCCGAGCGCCAAGCGTCGATGATGACGGGCGTCATGTCACGACCGGCGCGGGACAGTGCGGCCTCGATGAGCGAGGTCTCGGCATCGTGGTAATGAACGCGGACGGCACGGTTGCGAACGCTCGTGATAAGCAGCTTCTGGCGACGCTTGACGTCGTCGTAGTCGAGCTGCGGGCACCACTGGAACGGCGTGGCAGCCTTGGGGATAAAGACCGAAACCGAGATGGACACCGAGATCGAGCCGCGACGAGCCTTGGGCACCACGGAACGACCGAGCTCCAGCACGTGATCGGCCAGATTGGCGATGGCCACGATGTCCTCGTCGCGCTCGCCGGGAAGGCCCATCATAAAGTAGAGCTTCATGCGGTTCCAGCCGGCCTCGAAGGCCGCCTTGGCCGCACGGTCCAGGTCCTCCTCGGTCACGTTTTTGTTAATGATGTCGCGCATGCGCTGGCTGCCGGCCTCGGGCGCGAACGTCAGGCCGCCCTTCTTTTCGCCGGCAACCGACTCGGCCATATCCACGCCAAACGAATCCAGGCGCTGCGACGGAATAGACACGCGAATACCCGTATCCTCCAGGCGACGGTTGAGCCTGCCGAGCACGTCGCGAATGCAGGAGTGGTCGGTCGTGGAGAGCGAGGTCAGCGACACCTCGTCATAGCCAGTCTTTTCCAGACCCTGAATCACCGACGAGACGATCTGGTCGGCCGAGCGCTCGCGCACTGGGCGATACGTCATGCCGGCCTGACAAAAACGACAGCCGCGGGCGCAGCCGCGCAGGATCTCGATAGACAGGCGGTCGTGAACCAGCTGCGCATAGGGCACGCACGACTGCGACAGCGGATTCGTGGCGCCGAAATCCTCAACGACGCGCTTGTAGACCACGGTCGGCGCATCCTTGCCTGCGCGCGGCACGGTGTAGCCATGCGGCGAGCAAGGCTCGTCGTGACGAACCTCATAGAGCGACGGCACGTAGTTGCCGGCAATGGATGCAAGCTGCTCAACAATCTGCGCGCGCGGGACTCCTTCATCACGCAGGCGGCGATGCAGCTGGCAGGTCTCGAGCAGCGATTCCTCGCCCTCGCCGATGAGGATGGCATCGAAGAAGGCCGCGTACGGCTCGGGGTTGTACACCGAGGGGCCGCCGGCGATGATGATGGGGTCGTCTTCGCCTCGGTCGGCCGCCAACAGTGGAATGCCAGCGAGGTCGAGTGCCTCGAGGAAGTTCGTCACCGCCATCTCGTGCGGCACATGCAGACCGACGATATCAAACGAAGCGACCGGCGCTGCACCCTCGAGCGAGAGCAACGGAACGCCCGCCTCGCGCATAGCGTCACCCATATCGGGCCACGGCACATAGCCACGCTCGCAGGAGATGCCCTCGGCCTGGTTAAGGATGTTGTAGAGGATGGCGATGCCCTGGTTGGGCAGACCGACCTCGTACACATCCGGATAGATCAGGCAGCAACGGTAGTCGGCATCGGCCTTGGAAAGCGTGCCCCACTCGTGATCGATATAGCGACTCGGCTTCTCGACCTTGGCGAGCAACGGCTCAATTAAATGAAAACAATCTTGGTATGCAACGCGCAACGGAAAACCCCTAAGCAGCGAGATCTGATGCGTCCTGATAGGACGCCATAGGACGGGTAGCGCCCGCGACCGTGGTCACCAGATCGCGAACGCGGGAGAACGTGGCAGTGACCACCTCGTTGGCACGACTGTAGTCGACATCGCGCTCGTAGAGCGAAACGAGCGCACGGCCCATGCCATAGGTGCCCGCGGCAGCAGTGAGCGCCTTGACGGCAAACCCAATATGCGGCGTCTGCTTGACAAGTGCGCGGGTGACCGCTCGGATCACAAGACCGCCGGCAAGCACGCCCGCGACCTCGTAGCCGCGCTCAGGCTTAATGCCGCGTCCAAAGACGGCAGCGAGCTCAAAGAGCATGCCCACCTGCGCCAGCGCCATAACGGGATAATCGGCGCCCGGCAAAAACACCAGCGCACCGGTCGCCATATTGGTGAGCGCGCACGAGGTGATGATACGATTGGCCGCCGCGATGCGCATGAAGGCAAAGTTCGCCGCAAAAGCCGTTTCCTTGTCGGTGCGATCGAGAATCCAGCGGGCAAGCGTCTCGAGCAGATACGTCTTATCGGTTGCCGCTACCACGCCGAGCATGGGCGTGGACTCCTCGATAAACGGTACCTCCACAGCAGACTCGGCAAGCACGCACACGGGCGCGCCGGCGATCACGAGCTCCTGCACGGCACTCTCCAAGCGGTCGGAACCACACGAGAGCACCAGCACCACATCGGTATCGGTCTTTGGAGCAATTCGCTCCTCCCCCAGACGCTCGACGCGCACAATACCCGAGGTCGTCTGCGGCACAAAGGCGTCACGCACCGTCTCGGCCAGAAAGCGCGAGGCGGACGAATCCAGATAGACCGAGACGCGCACCGGCGTATCGGAATCCTTCTTAACGGACGCGCCCATCTTAAAAGCGCGGGTCAGCTTATCTACGGGAATTTTCATAGCAAACCCCTCCAGCGGTTACGCGGCGCCCGAACGATGCCGCCATATGGATTGTACGATACCCACCGTCAGCAGCTGAATCATCATCGAAGACGAACCGAAGCTAATAAACGGCAGCGGAATACCGGTAATCGGCATCATGCCGATGCACATGCCGATGTTTTCGAAGGTCTGGAACGCCCACATGCCAACGATGCCAACACACGAAAGACGCAAAAACAGGGACTCACACTTAAAGGCGACGCGAATCGTCGAAAAGATCAACAGCACGTAGAGGCACAGGAGCAAAAAGGAGCCGCAGAAGCCAAAGGTCTCGGACAAAAAGGCGAAGACGAAGTCGGTGTGGAACTCAGGCAGAAAGCCGCCGGCCGACTGCGTCGCATGGCCCAGGCCCTTACCAAAGAAACCGCCCGAGCCGACCGCGATCAACGACTGCTGCAGGTTGTAGGCATCGTCCGAATCGGCATTATCGGGGTCGATAAAGACCGTCAGACGGTTCATCTGATACTGCTTGATGAGCACATCGTGGCCGAGCAACGAATCAAAGACCGAATCAAGCGCCAGGACGAGGGCCACCAGGCCCACGAGCAGGGCCAGGGTCGACAGCACCCATTCGCGGCGTGCACCGCTCATGCAGATGACGATGGCGCCCGAAACCAGCACGACCAGGCCCGAGCCCAGGTCACCCATGGCAACGACGGCCAAAAACGGAATGGACAGCATGCCGCAGAGCTTGACGTAGTCGCGAACGGTATCGATGCGACCGTTATACTGCGAGCCAAGCGTAGCAATAAAGAAGATGGTGATGAGCTTGGCAAGCTCAACCGGCTGGAACGTCAAGCCGATACCGGGAATCTTGATCCAGCCCGTCATGCCCAGACCGCCTGTATAGGACAGACCCGGAATCTTGGGCGAGAGGATCACGATCAGGTCGATGACGAGCAACGCCGTCGAGAAATTGGAAATACCGCGCAGATCGGTACGCCAGACCAGCACCGCCAGCACCGCTCCGATGCCAATTCCCAGCAGATGGCGTGAGAACGAAGCATCGGCCTTAAACTGCGAAGCCGACCAGATAATGATGGCACCGTAGGCGACGAGCGCCACAGTAGCCACGAGCACACCGATATGCACCTTTTGGCGAAACGTGCCGCGCGAGGCCGAAAGTTGCTTGTTGACACGGTCCAGGCTGCTGCGAGAGCCGGTCTTGGTTGAACGGAACAGATCCGCCGGAGAAAAATCCATCGCAACCTCCTATCGAACCGAAGAATCGCCCGAGGCCGAAGAGGTATCGGGCTCGTCATAAATCACGCCGAGCACGTCGCGCACGACATGCATCGCGGTATCTGAGCCGCCGCCGCCCTGCTCCAGGACAGTAGCGATGACATACTTGGGATCATCGGCCGGTGCATAGGCGCAGAACCACGCGTATTCGTCCTCGCCGCTCTTCTCGCCCGTGCCCGACTTGCCGTATACCTGCGGCGTCAGCGTGCCAAAGTGCGCCGCCAGGGACGTCGATGCCGTGTAAATCACGTCGTGCATGCCGTTGCGAACAAGAGCCAAATCCGAATCGCTGTTGATCTTGGCCTCCAGGCGCTTCTTCTTGCCCTTGCCGTTGTATTTATAGGCATCGCCGTCGCCATCGCGCGACACGGCAGACAAAAACACGTGAGGCACGTACTGTTTGCCGCCGTTGGCAAGACCCATATAGGCACACGCCATCTGCAGGGGCGTCACCAAGATGTCACCCTGACCGATGGCAATGTTGGTCATATCGCCGGCATTCCACTTGCGGTCCTCGGCAGAGGCGTCGGTGAAGTACGACTCTTTCCACTCGGCATCGGGAATACGGCCCGCGCCCTCACTCGGCAGATCGATACCGCAGGTCTTGCCTAGACCCCAGCGACGAAAGACCTCCTGCAGGCCCTCGGGATGTTGCTCGTCATAAAAGAACGCCTTGCCCATGTCGTAGAAGACGGGGTCGCATGAGTTGGCGATACCCGACTGCAGCGTCATGGTGCCGTGGCCGGAATGCAGCCAGCAGTACTTGCCCCACGACTTGCCCAGACCCGTCCAATAACCCGTGCAGTTGGTTGTCTGCGTTGAAGTGTAGGTTCCGAACTCAAGACCGGCCAGTGCCGAGAGCGGCTTGATGGTCGAGGCCGACATGTACTGTCCGCTAATGGCGCGGTTGAGCAGCGGGTGCGAACCCTTGTCATCATTGAGCTCGGTCCACACGTCATTTGAGACGCCACCGATAAAGACGGACGGATCGAACTTGGGCTGGCTCGCCATGCCCAGGATCTCGCCATTGTTGGGATCGAGACACACCACAGCGCCGTTGCCGGCATTGCTGTAGCCGGTGGTCTTGGCAAGCTCGATAGCGCTCGCCAGCGCCGTCTCGCAGGCCTGTTGGATCTTAAGGTCGAGCGTGAGCTTAATGTCGGAGCCGGCCTTCGCGGGCACGGCGCCAGCTTGACCGGTCACATTGCCCGAGGCATCGACCTTGACGGTCTGCTCGCCACGAATACCCTGCAGCAGATTTTCGTAGTAGCTCTCAACGCCCGCCTGGCCCACGATATCGCCCGACTGGTACGTAATCTTGCCAGCAGAAGCATCATCATCGCCAGAGGTTTTCTTATTCTGGGCCTCGAGCTGCTCGGAGGTAATGGTGCCGGTATAGCCCAAGATATGGCATGCCGTCTCGCCATATGGATACTGGCGCTCGGTACGCTCGGCAATCTTGACGCCCGGGAACTCGCCGGCATGCTCCTGAATATAGGCAACCGTGGAGCGACGGACGTCCGTCGCGATGGTATGCAGGCTCTGAGCGCCCTCTGTATTGTCCTGAATATTGCGAAGGACCGCCACGTAAGGCATTCCAAGCACGTTGGCAAGATGGCGAACCAGAACCTCATCCTCGGCAAGGTCGCGGTAGGCCACGACAGCAAGTGAGGGACGGTTCTGGACAAGCGCCACGCCGTTGCGGTCGAGGATGCGACCGCGCACAGCGGGCGTGGTAACGGTGCGAGTCTGATTACTATTGGCCTGCTTCTCGTAATAGTCCGACGAGACCATCTGCATGCCCCACAGCTTGACGGCAAGTGCCGCAAACATCGCGCCCACACCCGTGGTGAGGATGGAAAAGCGGCCCTTAAAGGCGGTCGCCGCGGTATTGCCCTCGCCCTCGGTGGCGCGCGGGGCCGTTCCATGCTGCGTATCGTAGGTAAAACGGGAATCGCCACGACGCATGATGACCAGCGCGACCACGATGGCCACAACCAGCACGATACCGGCGATAATAACCGTCAACTGGGAAGACATCTACGGGCCTCCCCTATTTGAGCTTGCGGGTCTTGGGCTTAAAGCGCATACCCGTCTGGCGTCCGCCACGTGCGGAGAATCCATAGCCGGACTGCGGCACGACGCCGGACATCAAAAACGGAATGGCAACCAGACCCGTCAGGATCGAGGACGGCAGCGCATGGCCGAAGATCGCCACGACAAAGCTCGTCTCCAAACCCATAAACAGCAAGATGATGCTGTAAATCACATTAATGACGAGCGCAAAGGCGCCCACGGTGACGCCGCGCGCACTCGGGGTACCGCCCGTCTGACCGACGGCGCTGTGCACCAGGGCAAAAGAACCCACGGTCAGCAGGAGCGACATAACGCCCACCGGCACGGCAGCGGACAGGTCATAAAACAAGCCGCTGCAAAAACCGCACACGACGGCACGGGTCGGGTCGCCCGAGAACACGCTTAGGCACACCAGGATAATCATGAAGTTGACGCGACCGCCCGCAATGGAGATCTGCGGTGCCAAGCCTGCCTGCAGCAACACGCACACAATGGCGGCGATTACAAACGTGCGGGAGCTCATCCCCTGCTCGTGTAGATCCATGGACATGCCCCCTATTCGTTCGAGCCGGAATCGGTCGTCTCGGACGTGTCGGAACTGTCATCCGAGCTCTCGTCCTTCGTCTTGGTCGCAGCATCGCGCGACGTTCCCTGCGGCGTGCTATTAGCGGTGCTCACGTCCTCATCCGAGGCCGACTGTTCGTCGGTCAGCGAGGTAATGACCAGCACTTCCTCGTTGTTCTCGGCCGTTGTCTGAGCGCGCACCACAATGGTGTAGTACACGTCGTTTGCAGATTTCTCAACCGACGAGACGGTGCCGAGCGGTAGACCCTTGGGGAACACGCCACCGATGCCCGAGGTCACGATGATGTCGCCAACCTTAACATCGGAGTCGACGCTCACGTACTCAAGACGCAGCGTGCCGTCAGCCTGACCCTGCAGCATGCCCTGGGCGCGCGTGTCCTGCACCATGGCGGACACGCCCGAGTTCTCGTCGCCAATCAAGCGCACGGTCGACGTTTTGGCCGAAACCTCGATGATCTGGCCGATAACACCGACAGAACTCGTCACGGGCATGTTGATGGTAAGGCCGTCGGCAGAGCCCTTGTCGATGGTAACGGTCGAGGTCCAGGCATCGCCGGAGGCACCAACGATACGAGCTGCGGTCGATTTGAGGTTGTAGGTCGATTGCAGCCCGACCAGGCCCTCCAGGCGCTCGGCAGTCTTTTGAGCCTCGGAGAGCTCAGCAACCTTAGAGGTCAGTTCCTCGTTTTGCTTCTTAAGCTCGTCAAGCGTGTCCTGCGACGCCGTAAGGTTAGAGAACACGTTGCCGATCGCATTGAAGGGAGCCGCCACGGCCGAGCCCACAAAGCGCACCGGCGAGGTAATCGTCGTTACGCCCGAACGCACGGCATGAATCGGCCCGGCCTCACCCTCACGAATATAAAACGTGAGCAGCAACACCGAAATCAGGCTGAAAACAATCAACGGGCGCATACCCGTTGATTGTCGCTTGGTATTCAGATTTGTGGAGAAACCCGAAGATCGTGCCAAATGGAATCCACCTTTTGGAAATTAAGCATTGGTCTGGACGAAGCCGCCATCAAACGCATTGGCCTCGAGCACGCGGGCACAGCCGTTAACGACGTTATCGAGCGCCGTGGGGCTGACGTTGACCGAAACACCGGTCTCATCGCGCAGGCGCACGTCGAGACCGCGCAGCAGCGCGCCGCCACCGGTCAGCAAAATGCCGTAGTACATAAGGTCCGAGGCGAGATCGGGAGGCGTGGCATCGAGGGCGTCCTTGACGGCCTTGGCCATCTCGTCGAGCGGCTTGTTGAGCGCGCGACGAATCTCCTCGCTCTCGATGCGCACGGTCTTGGGCAGACCGGTAATCACGTCGCGGCCGTTGACCTCGACGTCGAGCTCGTCCTTGAGCGGCACGGCGGAGCCGACCTTGATCTTGATGTCCTCTGCCGTACGCTCGCCGATGGCCAGGTTGTAGGCATCACGAACGTGCGTGAGGATAGCCTGATCGAACTCGTCGCCGGCAATACGAATGGACTGCGAGACGACGATGCCGCCCATGGCGATAACAGCGACCTCGGTGGTACCGCCACCGATGTCGATGACCATGGAGCCGGTGGGCTCCTCGACGGGCAGGTCGGCGCCGATAGCGGCAGCCATGGGCTCCTCAATCAGGTAGGCCTGGCGAGCGCCAGCCTGGATCGTGGCCTCAAAGACGGCACGCTTCTCGACCGACGTGACGCCGGAGGGAACGCAGACGACAACGCGCGGACGCGGGGTCCACGGATAGCGCTTCTCGGACGCCTTGTCGATAAAGTAGCGAAGCATGGCCTCGGTAACATCGAAGTCGGCGATAACGCCGTCCTTCAGGGGACGAACAGCCACGATGTTGCCGGGCGTACGGCCGAGCATGCGCTTTGCCTCGATACCGACCGCCAGGATGCGCTCGTCGTTCTTGTCGATGGCGACGACGGAGGGCTCGCGAATGACGATACCCTTGCCGCGCACGGAGACAAGCGTATTTGCGGTGCCGAGGTCGATGGCAAGATCGCCCGCATAGCTACCGAAGAACATATCCATCAAAGAAAACAACGCAACTCCTGATGTGTTGGATGATTGCTGGAAAACTACTAGTTCATGATACTAGCGCAAGCCCGGCACCTCACTTGCGGTGAAGCACCGGGCAAAACTAAATCCCATAAGGTCACTACTGGTTGTCAGCAGCCGAGAAATCCATATCGAGCGAGGAAACGGCCCAGCCGATATGGTTGTCGGAGCGCACGAATTGGACGGTGTACTCCTGCTCGCCGCCCTTGGACAGCGACGCCTTAACCTTGGCGGTCGTCTCGGTCATGGACTGATCCATGCCCTCGACGGACACGGTGGCACCCTGCGGAATCGAGGAGATGATCATCGACTTGGCGTCCTCGGACAGGCTCGAGGCCAGGCAAGACTCGGCCTTTGCGGTGTCACCGTCGCCGGCAGCCTGGAACAGATCGGTAACCACAGATTCCTGAGACGGGAAGCCAAAGCCGCGCGTGTAGGCAAAGCCCAGACCGCCCGCGGCGATCAAAATGAGCAGAAGCAGCACAATGAAGACTTTGAGACCCGTGTGGCGATGGCGACGACGGACCTTGGCCTGCTTACGATCCTGACGGTCCTGCTGGACCATCTCGGACTCGGACAGCGTAAAGAAACCGGTGTCCGAGGGATCGGGCATAAACTGACCGGTCGCGCCCGTAGGATCGAGCGGATCGACGGCAGGAGCGTCCATCGCGGGCGCCGGAGCCGTGGCCATAGCCGTCTGGGCAGACAGCGCGGCAAGCGAATCGTGCACGCGGGCAAGCTCATCGGCCTGCTCGGAGGTGAGCTGGTAGATGCCATCGGCAGTAGCGGCGTTAAAGGCGTCGAGTGCGTCAGAGGGGCGGCCGGCGGCAGAAAGTGCCTGACCCATGCCGGCGTTGAGCGCACGCGTGTCGTCGCGGGGGCCGGCAAAGTCGATAGCCGTGCGGTAGGTCTCCACGGCATCCGCCGGACGGCCGAGTTTAATGAAGCAACGACCAAGCTCGCCGAGTGCGGCGGCAGGAGCCGGATTGGCGCCGTCGATGGCAGCCTGACGGAAGGCAGTACCCGCGTTGGCATAGTCGCCCGACTGGAACAGCGCGTTACCCAGGCCCAGATAGGCCTTGAACGGCGTGGCATAGGAAGCATCCTGCGTAGCAGCAGAGAACGCCTGAGCGGCCGTCGTGTAGTCGCCCACGGCGGCGAGTGCCTTGCCGCGGTTGGTGAGCAGCGCGCCGCGCTTGCCGTAGGTGCCGTCATTGAGGGCAGCGGCGTAGGCCTCGGCGGCCTCGGCATACATGCCCAGGTGCATCAAGGCGTTGCCACGAAGGTGATCGGCCTCGCCCATAATCTCATCGGGAGTTTTTGCCGCCCCAAGCATCTGGGCTGCAGCGGAAAAATCACCCGCGCGGTAAGCGGCGCGGCCCTGTTGGATCAGCTGGCTATTCAAGGAAGTCCCCTTTACTCGTGAACGATCTCGACATGGACGATCTCGTCGCCGGCACGCAGCTGCGAAATCACATCGAGACCCTCGACCGTGGTACCAAAGACGGTGTAACCGGTATCGAGGTTATGCTGGGCGCCCAGGCAGAAGTAGAACTGCGAACCCGCGGAATCGGGGTCCATGGAGCGTGCCATGGCAAGGGCACCATCGACATGGCTGTTGCGCGGATTGGTGTCAAACTCGCCCTTGATGCAGTAGCCGGGGCCACCGGTACCGGGCATGCCGTCGGGGCCCTCAAGGCCGGCAGCGACGTCGGCGCCGGACATGTCGCGGGTATTGGGGTCGCCACCCTGAATGACAAAGCCGGGCACATAGCGATGGAACTTAAGGCCATCATAGAAACCCATCGTGGAAAGCTCGCAGAAGTTCGCGACATGAATGGGAGCGCCCTCGCCGTCAAACTTGACCTTGATGGTACCCTTCGACGTCTCGATAACGGCGCACTCGTCGCCGGCAAGCTGATACTCGGGCGTGTAGAGCTCTTTCTTAAAACCAAACATGTGGTTCCTTCCTCGTGCGTTTAAAGCATATTTGTACGAATTGTAGCAATAAGCATAGGCTTACATCAATTGCGCACGTAGGTTATGCCGACTATGGCGAACTAATTTTAAGAATGCTGCTGCGGCTTCCAAGAACCCACATTGGCGTCGTACTGGTTCAGCGCGCTGTTGCCGCCCTGCGCGATGGGCGCCAGGATCTCGCTTTGGTGGGAACTCATCGACTCGCCATCGGGAATGGCCAGCGAGATATCCCAGCTCTGGCAGATCACGTCAACGCGCTCATACATCCACTCGGCAAGTTGCTTTAAGTGGGCGATGTCGTCCGCATAGACCGTATCGTCCTGATACTTAAGGTTGTTGAGCTCATCTTGCGTCTTTTTGATCTGGTCGCGCAGGGCGTAGGCACTCTGCGACAGCTCCTGACGGGTGGACAGCGGCGTTCGGAGATAGCCGTTGTTAAAGGAATCGATGACCTCGCCGATCTGGTCCTCGTCACCGTAGGACACGATGGTCTGATACAGACCGTCGAGCCTGGTATAGAGCTGATCATCGGTGAGCACGGTTTCTTCCTGGACCACCTCGGCAGAATCGTCCTGCTTGGTATCGTCCTCAGTCGCCTCGCCCTTTTGGCGCGTGGGGAAGGTGGTTTGTGCAGCTTGGCCAAACTGGTCGTAGAAGCCAGGCATGACACCCATGGGATCGGTTGTCACGAACCAATAGGCACCACCGCAAACGACGGCAAGGACCGCGATGACGATGAGCGGCTTGGGGATATGACGCTTGTGCTTGTGATAGGCGTCCTCGTCGGGATGCACCTTGCGCTTGGGTTTT
The DNA here is from genome assembly GCA_902470265.1 of uncultured Collinsella sp. Classification (GTDB taxonomy): domain Bacteria; phylum Actinomycetota; class Coriobacteriia; order Coriobacteriales; family Coriobacteriaceae; genus Collinsella. The sequence goes on along the minus strand of CABRFW010000006.1, from coordinate 5,008 downwards.
TGAGCATCGTCATGCAGGGAAACGGGCGTGGGAATATCGACCTTGGGGATACCGAAATCCTTATCGAAAGCCGGCAGCACGCAGGTCTCGTTAGGATCGGCGGCGTCCGAAAGCACCGCAGCGGCAGAGGCCGGCGCATGAGGCACCTCGGTATCGATCTGCTCTTGCGTTAGGCGCGGAAAGCCCGCCGTGCGGCCCGCTGCCAGGTCGGATGCGGCCGCGTCCTCGGAGAGGATGCCCGGAGCGGGGCGTCCGCATTTGGGGCACGTACGATCATGCGGAGAAAGACGGGCACCGCAGCCCTCACAGAACACGAACTCGGTGTGCTCGGGACCATCGCCCGGACCCACATAGGCGTTGCAGTAGGGGCAGAACGAGGCGCCGTCCTCGATAGTCTTAAGGCAATGCGGGCAGATCACGGCATCCTCTTTTCGAAGCAATTCAAACAATCGAGGTTAGAGCATAACATCGCCACGGCCCCACAGGAACAAGGCACCAATTCAACATCGCCAGGGCGCGTAGCTACTTCTTCTTTTTGCTTGGCATCGAGACTTTGATGCCTTGGGCGGACTTGGTCACGCGAGAGCGCTTGGCTCCGGTACTCTTCTTTTTCTTGGGCTGGGCCTGGGCCACGCCCTCAAGTGCGCGGGCCTCGGCCTCGCGAGCGGTGCGATCTTCGCGGCGCTGCGCCATGTCGGCGGCGACGCGCTTGGCAAAACGCTCGGCCGTCGAACCCGTCGAGCTCACCTTGCCGCCACCGCGACCCAGGTGAACGCACACACCACGGCCAAAACCAGTTGCGGCATGACGACGACGCGGCTTGAGCGAATCCATCATCGTGGCGAGCTTAAAGAACACCGAGCAGGTAAAGATCACGATGACAGCCAAGATAACCATCTGGCCTATCGACAGGTTGGCAATAGACAGCAGCTCCGGGAATCCGATAACGCCCACCAGGATGCCGGCAACTACAAACACAAAGAGCACCACACGTAAGGGCGTGAGAGGCTGCGAGATGCGCCAGATCAGGCTGACGCTCGCCGCGCACGACGTAAGCAGGCACATCGTAGACAGCGTGAGCTGGCTAAAGCCAAACACGCGCGCCACAAAGATATCGAGCGCCGCAGCCAAAATGACCGCAATCGACGCCGGCAGTGCACGCTTGAGTACGTTGCTCAAAAACGCACCCTTCACACGAGCATTGTTGGGCTCCAGGCCCAACACAAAGCCCGGCGCGCCGATGCAGAAGAAGTTAATGAGCGTCATCTGGATGGGCTCGAAGGGGTACGGCGGCAGCGCGATACACAGCGCCGCCAGGCCCATCGAGAACAGCGTCTTGGTCAGGAACAGTGAGGCCGAACGCTGCAGGTTGTTGATGGAGCGACGGCCCTCGGCCACCACGGCGGGCATCGAGGCAAAATCGTTGTCGACGAGTACGATCTCGGCCACGTTGCGCGCGGCATCGGAGCCGGCCGCCATGGCGACGGAGCAGTCGGCCTCCTTGAGCGCCAGCACGTCGTTGACGCCGTCGCCCGTCATGGCCACGGTGTGCTCGCGGCGCTTGAGCGCCTGCACGAGCTCGCGCTTCTGCTGCGGGGTCACACGACCAAAGACATGGTAGCGGTCCACTGCGGCGTCGAGCTTGGCCGGCGTATCGAGCGTCGTGGCGTCCACATAAGCGTCCGCCCCCGGCACGCCCACCACGCGCGCGATCGACGACACCGTACGCGGGTCGTCGCCACTAATCACGTTGAGGGTCACGCCCTGCTCGTTAAAGTAGCCGATGGTTTCGGCCGCCGAAGTACGGATCTCGTCGCGGATGGTCACAAAGCCCACGGGCTCGGCCTCGCCCACCATATTGCCATCGGGCGTAAAGCCGTCCACGCGCGCCACCACGAGCACGCGGCAGGTATCGGCAAGCTCGGCGACACGGTTCTCGACCTGCGAAAACACACGATCGGAGAGCACAAACTGCGCCGCACCCATCACATAGGAGCCCTGCGCAAACGACGCGCCGCTCCACTTTTTGGAGGACGAGAACGGAATGACCGACAGCGGCTCAGACACCTCGACCGGGCGATCGGCGTAATAGTTGAGCAGCGCCTGGCAGGTCTCGTTGGCATCGGCCGAAGTCGCACGCGCGACGTTAGCCAGCGCAAAATCGAGCACCGTGGTATCGACGGGAACGGCCGCCTCGTCCGAGCCGGCGTCTAGGCTCACGCCCTCAACCGGCAGCGGATACGTGCCCTCGACCTCCATACGGCCCGACGTGATGGTGCCCGTCTTGTCCAGGCACAGCACGTCGACGCGAGCGAGCGTCTCGATGCAGTAGAGCTGCTGTGCCAGCACCTTGCGGCGGGCCAGGCGCACCGTGGCGATGGCGAGCACCGACGAGGTCAGCAGCACCAGGCCTTGCGGGATCATGCCCAGCAGGGCACCCACCGTGGACAGCAGCGCCGACGAAGGCACATGACCAGCCAACAGCTCGGAGAAGCACCACGAAAGCGCGCTATCGCCCGGGGTTCCCGCGGCATCCCACAGCTCGCTCACACTCGAGGCAAACAACGCCAAACCGAGCGGGATCATGATGATGCTCGCAAAGCGCACGATGGCGTTAAGCGCGTTCATGATCTCGGAATTGACCTTTTTGACGTATTTGGCCTCGTTATTGATCTTAGCCACGTAGTTGTCGGCGCCGACATGGATCACGCGAGCGCGCAGCAGGCCCGAGTCGATAAAGCTGCCGCTCATGAGCTCGGAACCGGGCTGTTTCTTGATAAGGTCGCTCTCGCCCGTCAGCAGGCTCTCGTTCACGAGCGCCTCGCCCGAAACCACCACGGCGTCAGCGGGAATCTGGTCGCCGCGCCCCAGGCGGATCATGTCGTCGAGCACGATCTGGTCCAAGTCGAGCTCCACCTCGGCACCGTCGCGCACCGCGATGGCCTTCTTAGAGGTCAGCAGCGTGAGCTTATCGACCATCTTCTTGGAACGCATGGACTGAATGACGCCAATAGCGGTATTGAGGAACACCACGAACAGGAACGTCAGATTCTTAAACGAACCGGTCAAAATGACCAGGAACGCCAAGATCACGTTGATCAAATTGAACAGCGTGCAGAGGTTCTCGATGATGAGCTCTTTGACCGACTTGGTCTTGAGCTCCATGTTGCGGTTGATCTTACCGGCGGCGATGCGCTCCTCGACCTCGGCGGTCGAGAGTCCGCGCTCGATATCCGTTGCTGCCATACCACGTCCCATCACGTCGCGTCGGTATAAGAAAAACCGCCCGGACCATGCGAGGTTCGGACGGTCTTACGTTCGATGGTGCCCCATGTTGGATTCGAACCAACGGCCTTCTGCTCCGGAGGCAGACGCTCTAATCCCCTGAGCTAATAGGGCCAACGTTTGACATTATACCCAAGTGCACCACGGGCTATCAAAATAAAAGAAAAAGCTTTGCAATTCCGAGGAAGACGCGGTGCAACGGCCCACTTTAGAAGGCAAAAGCGAGTCAGATAGTATAAACTCTCATGCACCATATATACGGCTCGCGATGCGGGCCGTTTTTGCAAGGGCTACCCATCGAGGTGAGAGGCACACCATGATTGCAATTTTAAAGCAGAGCGCCAGCGACGAGGCCGTAAGCCATATCGTTAGCTGGATTGAGAAAAAGGGCCTGAAGACCGATGTCTCGCGCGGAGAGAACGAGACGATCATCGGCCTGGTGGGCGATACGACCAAGATCGACCCGTTCCTGCTCGAGTCCATGGACGTCGTCGAGCGCGTGCAGCGCGTCTCCGAGCCGTTCAAGCGTGCCAACCGCAAGTTCCACCCCGAGGACTCCGTCATCGACTGCGGCCATGGCGTCAAGATCGGCGGCGATCAGTTCCAGGTCATCGCCGGCCCGTGCTCCGTTGAGGGCGAAAACCTCATCCGCATCGCCCGCCGCGTAAAGGCCGCCGGCGCCACGATGCTGCGCGGCGGAGCCTACAAGCCCCGCACCTCCCCCTACGCCTACCAGGGCATGGGCCCCGCCGGCCTCGACCTGCTGTGCGAGGCGTCTGCCGAGCTCGACATGCCGATCGTCACCGAGATCATGGACCCACGCGACGTGCAGGTCTTCTTGGACAAGAAGATCGACGTCATGCAGATCGGCGCCCGCAACGCCCAGAACTTCCCCCTGCTCAAGGAGGTCGGCAAGACCCAGACTCCGATTCTGCTCAAGCGAGGCATGTCCGGCACGATCGATGAGCTGCTTATGGCAGCCGAGTACATCATGAGCGAGGGCAACGACAACGTCATCCTGTGCGAGCGCGGTATCCGCACCTTCGAGACCCGCACCCGCAACACCTTTGACCTCAACGCCGTGCCGGTGCTGCACCACCTATCGCACCTGCCCGTCGTCGCCGACCCCAGCCACGCCACCGGCTACACCCGCTACGTTGAGCCCATGGCGCTCGCCGCGACCGCCTGCGGTGCCAACGGCCTGGAGATCGAGGTCCACGACGAGCCGAGCCGAGCCTGGTCCGACGGCGCCCAGGCCCTCACCCCCGATCAGTTCGACGACACCATGCGCCGCATCCGAGCCATCCGCGAGGTTGTCTGCCAAGAGACCATGGAGTAGCCCATGGGTACGGTGAGAAACGCGCGCGTTAACCAGGGCGGCCCCAAGTGTGCCGGCATCGTCGGCCTTGGCCTCATCGGCGGTAGCTTTGCCCGTGGCTATGCACAGGCGGGCGTCCGCGTGCTGGCCTGGGACCCCGATGACGATGTCATGACGGCCGCCAGCATGGGCACTGTCGCCGGAGAGCTCAACGACAAGACACTCGGCGAATGCGACATCATCGTCCTGGCTTGCTACCCCGAGGCCTGCATCGAGTGGCTTGAGGCGCATGCCCAGGCACTCGCCGACGCCACCGATACCGAGGCCATCATGGGTCCCGTGGTGATTGACACGGTGGGCGTCAAGGGCATCGTGTGCGAGCGCGCCTTTGAGCTTGCCCGCGAG